>JAMONE010000090.1 GCA_027066695.1 Micavibrio sp.
CAAGCCTATTTCTAAGTGTTACTGATAATACAAATTATAATGCTGCGGATTTAATAGAAGTTTTGCCAAATCTTCATAATGGGCTGCGTGACATGACAAATATTAATGCTGCTGGATTATTGGCGCAGCAAGGTGAAACTGGGCAAGCCTTTGTACGCTATAATGATATTGCAGAAAATGCAGATAAAAATGGTGAAATAAAACAGCTAGCCTTATATATGGCGGCTAACTCCTCTCAGGATATTAGTGCAGAGGAAAAACTATCAATGCTTGAAGCTGTTTTTTCGGATAAAAATAATCCATGGCGTTTCCATGCCAGACTTGATGCCGCGCTTATAGAGGCCAATATCACAAATAATTATACAAAGGCAAGATCACATATTTTTGTGCTTTTGAGTGATAGTGATGTTCCCAAAACGCTACAGCAAAAGGCGCAATCATTGGATATTCTTTATTCTTTAAAAGAAAAAATTCAGTAGCTGAATAATATAAAACTCCTAAAACACAGGGAAAACAAGATGTTGAAGAACAAAGCTATACTCCTCGTATTTTCAGTTTTACTTTTAAATGCTTGCTCTACATCGGGTATGTTTAAAGATAAAAATGAAAAGCCTAAACTTGAGGGAGAGCGTATTTCCGTATTGGAGCTGCAAAAAACATTATCGCCTGACGCTAATTTAAAAGATGGTGAAAAAATTATTATTCCTACGAATTGGGCAAATAAATCATGGCCGCAAGCTGGCGGATATCCCAGCCATGTAATGCAAAACCCAACCCTTAGCAATGCAAAGCTAAAGCGTGTTTGGGCAACAAGCATAGGGGCGGGCAGCACAGGTAATATCCCACTAACTACCCAACCAATTATTGTTAAAGATGTGATATATGCTCTTGATACGAAATCCAGACTTTCTGCCTTTAATGCTCTTAACGGAAAGAAAATATGGAAGATAGATATCAAGAAAAAAGGTGAGGGCGATAACGTAATTGGCGGAGGGCTATCCTTTGCGCATGACACAATATATGCAACAAATGGATATGATGAAGTTTTAGCTATAGCGCCGCAAGCTGGCGAAATAAAATGGCGTAAAGCCCTTCCTGCACCTTCAAGAGCCGCGCCAACGGTAATTGGTGGCAGGGTTTTTATCTCTACCATTAATAGTCGCCTTGTTACTTTAAGCGCACAAAATGGCGCAAGTCTATGGGAATATACAGGGATAAGTGAAATGGCTGGGTTATTAGGCGCGGCAAGCCCTGCTGCGAATAATGAAATAGTAGTTCCTGTATTTTCATCTGGTGAAGTTACTGCGCTGCGCGTTGAAAATGGCTCGGTTGCGTGGTCTGATAATTTGTCGAATATACGTCGCTATGGTGGCGGGCTGGAGAGTATATCAGATATTAAAGCTATGCCCTTAATAGATAAAAATACCATCATTGCTTTAAGCTTTGGCGGTAAACTTGTTGCAATTGATGAGCGCAGCGGAACAAGGAAATGGCAAAAAGATATCAGCGGCTCGCAAACTCCGTGGATTGCAGGAAATCATATATATGTTCTTTCATCTGATAATCAAGTTATAGCTCTTAATGTAATTACTGGCTCAATCATATGGATTAAAGAGCTTGCGCGTTTTGAGGATGAGAAAAATAGAAATAATCCCATAAGCTGGGGCGGGCCAATTATGGCTTCTGGAGAGCTGATACTTACTGGTTCACACGGCTATATAGCAAAGCTCGATGCGGTTAGTGGTAAGGTTACGCAGATGTTAAAAACAAAGAAAAACATTCAGATTTCACCAATAATTGCCAATGACACATTATATCTTTTATCAGAAGATGGAACTTTGATGGCATATCGTTAATATATATGTTAAAAATTCTCGCAAAGATAAAACAAAGCAGATAAAAACATGTTAAAATTAGCGATAGTCGGGCGGCCAAATGTTGGTAAATCCACTTTATTTAATAAAATGGCAGGCAAGCATCTTGCCATTGTTGATGATACACCTGGTGTAACGCGTGATTGGCGCGAAGCGGAAGGGGATTTATTTGGTCAACTCATGACAATAATAGATACCGCTGGCCTAGAGGAATCCTTTGACGATTCCATACAAGGGCGAATGCGCAAGCAAACCGAAGCCGCGCTTGATATGTCAGATGTGATATTATTCGTGATAGATGGCCGTGAGGGTGTAACCCCCGCAGATGAACATTTTGCTGCTTTCCTGCGTCGTCAGAAAAAACCCATAATTTTGGTAGTAAATAAATGCGAGAGCAAGAAATCACAAAGCGGTCTTGGAGAGTCTTATTCTTTGGGCTTTGGCGAGCCTGTTCCAATGTCCGCCGCCCATAGTTTAGGCTTTGATGATCTTTTTGAAGCATTATCGCCATTCTTCCCCGAAGAGGAAGAAGAGGATGAAGGCGAGAGCGTAAATAAAAATAACTTTGATAATCTTGATGATATTGAAGGCCTAGAGGATTACATCTTTACTCAAGAAGAAGATGACCCTGAAAAGCCGATTAAAATTGCGATAGTTGGGCGGCCAAATGTTGGTAAATCAACGCTTCTTAATGCAATCGTTGATGAGCAGCGCGTAATGACTGGCCCCGAGGCAGGGATAACCCGTGATGCTATTGCGGTTGATTGGGAATATGATGGGCGCAAGTTTAAGCTAGTCGATACCGCAGGGCTGCGCCGCAGGGCTCGTGTTACGGATCATATCGAAAAAATGTCAACCGAGGATTCCTTTCGCGCCATTCGCCTCGCTCAAATCGTTATATTAGTGCTAGATGGTAATGTAGCCTTGGAAAAGCAAGATCTGCAAATCGCCGAACATGTAATAAGTGAAGGCCGCGCATTGGTTATCGCTGTTAATAAATGGGACTGCGTTAAGGGGCGATCCGAGGTTCTTGATGATATAAAACATAAATTATCGACTTCTATGTCGCAAACTAAAGATGTGCAATTTGCCACTATCTCTGCCAAAAACGGCAAGAACATTGATAAGCTTTTTTACAAAGCCTTACAAACATACGAGATTTGGAACAAGCGCGTATCAACTGGTGGATTAAATAGATGGCTTGCTAGTATGGAGAGCCGTAACCCTGCGCCATTGGTATCGGGGCGGCATAACCGCGTAAAATATATTACTCAAATAAAAACCCGTCCACCGACATTTGCCATGTGGGTTTCCAAACCAAAAGAACTGCCTGATTCATATCGAAGATACATAATTAATGGTCTTCGCCGTGATTTCGGTATTCCAAGCGTTCCACTGCGTCTTCTTATCAGGGCAAGTAAGAATCCGTATAGTTAAGGGTTTAACTTGCGAAAGCTTTTAAACTATTCTATTAATTAAATATATAGCAAATAGAATTAGACGAAGAAAATTTTGAACCCTATTTTCTCTGAAAAAGAGCCAGCTTGTCGCTGATAACTCGTAATACCAAGAATTTCAACCCCGATTGGCCAGATATTTATGTGCCTTATGATTTGTAAATCACAATGTTTCACGTGAAACAAAAAGTGAACATTTAATAATATAACCTTTACCTATCGATAAAATATGGTAGAATTTCCTATGTCTAAGGTGATTCGAGAAATGTCAGATACTACCAATATAACACAAGAGCAAGTTATCGACTTCCTACGTGGGAACCCTAATTTTCTGCGTGAAAATCCGCATGCTTGCGACCTACTGCTCCCTCCTGCCACGGTAAAGGGCAAAGGGCTTGCCGATTTCCAATCCTATATGATTGAGCGATTAAAGGCCGACAAAGAAAACGTAATCGAAAGCTCAAAAGAGCTTGTCGAGAATGCGCGTTCTAACATGAATAATCAGCAGCGCATCCATGATGCGGTTCTACGATTACTCGAAGCCACAACGTTCGATGATTTCATCCACTGTATCACCTTGGATATTTCCACTATTCTTGGCATTGATATCTCGGTTTTAGTAGTCGAAGCAAATGGAAAAGACATTCCCCATATCCATCAAAACGGCATCAAAATCCTGCCCGAGGGCACAGTTGATAGCTGGATGAGTGGCCAGTCTGTACTTATGCAAGATAATATCAGCGGCATCGAAGCCATTTATGGCGGGGGAGCGGCTCTTGTGCGATCACAAATACTATTGCGCGTTGATGTATCAATGGGAACGCCGCCAGCTATACTGGCTTTTGGTTCTCGCGACCCGAATATGTTTAACGAAAACCAAGCAACAGACCAAATCTTGTTCCTCGCCCGCGTGATAGAGAGGTGCTTTCGCTCATGGCTGAACATCTCTGCTTAAAAGTAGAAACGCTCGCAAAATGTAGCGATGATTTAGCCGACACCCTCCTTAAATGGCAAGATGATTTACGCCTGAAAAACATGTCTCACCATACGCTGCGCGCTTACGGCGCAGATATCGGCGGGTTTATAGATTTCTTGCTCGACCATTTAGGAAAGCAGCCATCACTAAATGACCTATCCGAAGTTTCTATCCTCGATTTCCGTAGCTGGATGGCAAAAATGATGATGATGGATAGGCTATCAAATGCAAGCCGCGCACGCTCACTCTCGGGGATTAAGAATTTTATCACTTGGCTGGATAAGCAAGGCATAATGCATAACCCTGCGATCAAAATCATAAGAACGCCAAAACTGCCGCATAAACTGCCGCGCCCTATTCATGAAAAACAGGCCTTTGATATAATCAAAACCGCGCCAACAATCGAAAAACATGACTGGGTTGGCCTACGTAACAGGGCTTTGTTCACTTTGCTATATGGTTGTGGCCTACGCATTGATGAGGCGTTGTCACTGGATATAAAAGACATGCCGCGCGATAGCTTTTTGCGCGTAACAGGCAAGGGAAATAAACAGCGCGACGTACCTGTTTTGGATATTGTTGAAAAATCATTGCATGAATATCTGGAAGAATGCCCCTACCCCAAGGAAAATAATCGCGCTATATTTTTAGGTGCTAAAGGTGCGCGCCTCAATCAAGGAGTAGCCCAGCTAGCTATGCGCAAATTACGCACCACACTTGGCTTAGCGCAAAATGCTACCCCCCATGCTCTGCGCCATAGCTTTGCCACGCATCTATTGCAAAATGGCGCAAATTTACGCCAAATTCAAGAGCTATTGGGACACGCATCGTTAAGCTCTACTCAAATATATACAGAAATTAATGCTACAGAATTGATGAAGATATATAAAGCCGCCCATCCGCGGGATAGAGGGTAAAGCAATCACTAACGCGAATAAGTCATTTTATCACCGTCAAAGTGAACTGATCCAGAAACTTCCCAATCAGAGTTTAGGCAATCACCATCAAAAGGTCGATCTTCTGCCGCAGCTAGTTTTTTTGCAGCCTCGCCGCACCATTCAAAGCTATAAAATTCATTTGTGATAAGCTTCTGCTCTGCATTATCCCGATATATAACCTGAAGCGAGCTAGCTGGAACACCGTTCCTGCTAATTCTTTCGTCTAATTCCACATCAGGCTCAACCATACCAACAGAGTTAGCAAGAGAAGTCACTAAGCCAGAACACCCAGCCACAAAACCAGAGGCCAGTATTACAGCCGAAAGCGTTAATTTATCACCCATATCAATCCTAACCCAATATCATAAACACAAATCAACTTTTACATATCCAAGCATGTCCTGTCAATAAATAAATAAAAACTGCACAACTTTGTATTTTTGGTTTAAAAGCTAGGGTCAAGGCCTCTTGATGTGGCTAATGGAGGCTGCTCTTCAAGGTGAAATGGATGATTATCTTGAATGAACAACCCCCGCCGCAAGCAACGGGGTATCACGTCATTGCGGGAAGCGTAGCGACGCGGCAATCTAAATTGCTTCCCCCCCCGTTTCCACGAGGGTCGCAATGACAACACGCCCCAAGGGGCGACGAATTGTTACCTATCGGTAACTTTTTATCTCAAAATGTAAGAGAACATAGACTTTGTTACCCCTCGGTATCAAACCTTGATTTTTAAAGGTTAATCATCTACAATGATACTTATCGGTAACAATTTTAGTGTAGGATGTAAGTATGGATCATAGAATACCTGATGCAGATGACTTGGGTCATGTTATCCGCGATGCACGAAAAGCACAAGGGCTTACGCAAGATCAGCTTGCGGGGATGACGGGCACAGGTCGCCGTTTTATCAGTGAACTAGAGAACGGTAAGGATACTGCGCAGCTTGGTAAGGTGCTTCTGGTGCTTGCCGCTTTGGGTATCGCTTTGTATGCCCTTAGTAAGTGGAAATAATAAGCCATGATAGATGGGGTGGATATAAAATATCTCAACATATTTTTACATGCTGATTTGATCGGGCGTTTATCGTCGGATCAAGCAGAGTTAAGTTTTGAATATGATACAAAATATTTAAAGAGAGCGACGGCGGTGAAGCTTTCAACTTCATTGCCGTTACAAGAAAAGGCGTTTGGACATAGAGAAACTTCAGCGTTCTTTTCTGGCTTGTTACCTGACGAACTTGTTCGAAAGCGTTTGGCGCGTTATCTGGGGATTTCCGAGCAGAACACTTTTGCGTTGTTGAAAGAAATTGGTGGAGAGTGCGCAGGAGCAGTTTCTGTTTACGAGGAAGGGCAATCCCCAGATAGGCAAGAGGAATATCGTTATCGTATTTTAGAGGACACAGAGGCGCATAAAATTTTATCGGCGATTGATAAACGCCCGATGATGGTAGGCGAAGATGATATTCGAATTTCAGGTGCGGGAGCGCAGGATAAACTGATTATCGCACTGGTGGATGGAAAGATTGCCATTCCAATGGGCAATACGCCATCAACACATATAATCAAGCCTGCCATTAAAGATCTAGATCATTCTGTTTTTAATGAATTTTTTTGTTTGAAATTGGCAAAGGCTATGAAGTTACCTGTACCAGAGGTGTTTGTGCATTGGTTAAAGGGTGAGCCATATTATCTGATCGAGCGTTATGATCGCCGTAAGGGTGATAATGGCAAGATTATAAGGCTGCATCAGGAGGATTTTTGTCAGACTCTCAATATACCGCCAGAACATAAATATGAAGATGAGGGTGGCCCGACATTGCGGCGATGTTTTAAGCTGCTTGATCAGCGGATCGAGCGAGGAAATATGGCTGGTATTAACAAGCTAATTTTTTTGCGTGGCGTTATATTTAATTTCCTGATTGGAAATGGGGATGCCCACGGTAAAAACTTTTCTCTGCTCTATGACGGTGAGGCGGAGGCTCTTGCTCCGTTTTATGATTTGATGAACACGATTGTTTATCACAACGCATTTAAAGCTAAAATGGCGATGAAGATTGCTGGTAAGTATAAATTCCGTGATGTGGCTGCGCGGCATTTTGATGTGCTGGCGGAAGAGATCGGTTTCAAACCAGATTTTGTACAGAGCGAATTAGAGAGCCTTTCCAATAATATAATATCTGTTGCTAGAAAACTTAAGGATGAACTGAATGAAGATCCTAAAACGGCATCTCCGATATATGATGAGATTATTGCGACCATGAATATTGTAAAGCAATGATCATGTAAAAAGATAGACTTATTAAGGACTGGTTGTACGGCTAAAAAATACTAATTACTAAATGTCCGAATGTAACGGTTCACCTTACCGCTAACCACCGTTATAAGCATGATATTTGATGATGATTTTTAGATAGAACTGGGTGATGAAGTCTTTGCTGGGGTTATCAGGGTGACGTTTATTTGCAAGATTCCAGCATTCTGCAACTTCGTCTGTTTTTGATTCACCGAAAAGCTTAATTTCTTGAAAATGATCGTGCCAATCCCAGATATGACGAGGGTAAGCTAACAGCCTCGTTATACCATCGGGGCATTTAACGCCTCTAGTTTCAAAGCCAAAAGGCGCGTGATGTTCCCGAATTGGGGTGCTGTATAATCTGTGATCTCCAAGCTTCATCATCCTTTATTAGTAAAGGATAAAATAAATAAGCGCAAGAAAATTCAGGATATTACCTTTCCATATCGGTGGATTGTTCTTGCACGAACGGATCAGATGCTTGATTAAAATCATTTTACGCAAGGTCTTTAATATTTCTCAATATCATCAAGGACTTTAAACTCGCTAATGTCACTGTTTGTGTATTTAACTGTTTTTTGTTCATAGATTTTACGTCCTTTTCGCCAATACACTAGCCGTAAATTAGCCGATATGGACTATAAATAGTGAATCATAATTGCGAGATTATGTGAATTTGGGAAATAAATTTAGAGGCTAACTGACGACATGCCCTAACCTTGCTAATCCTCAAAAATACCGAGTAGCTCATCAAACATAGTGCCAGCGACTTTTATGGTATTGAGATTAGACTTATAAGAAAGCTCTGCCATTTTCATTTGCACTATTTCTTCGGCCAAATTAACATTTGGAACGCCGATTATGCCGTTCTCATCCGCAAATGGCGAATCAGGATCATATGATGGTGTAAACGGATCACTTATAGGGATGAAGCTCGTATGAACGCCGCCTATATCTATAGATTTAGATGTTATGGTAAGCGGAGTATAAGGCGCATTGTTTTCATCGCTCAAAGAGCCAGCAGTGCTTAAGTTTGCGATATTTGAAGCACTGGCATTAATCCGCATAGATGCAGAATTTAGGCCTGTTAATGCTATTCCAATGGAACTTATCATATTTTTAGGATACCATATAATTCATTAAGATGTTATTTATAAGGTAACATAGAATTAAAAGGATATTTGATAATGCGTTTTTTAGGTTTTTTACTGGCTTTAGCTGTTCTTTCATTTGGGTTTTCCACGCAATCCTACGCCTCGGCAAAACCTTGGGTTTGGGGCTGGTGGCCGTCTCATTGGCAAGGGCTTGATTTTAAACCATATTTGGGCGATCAAAAAGGTTCTCAACGCTCTTTATGGGATAATGACAGCTGGACACCAGAAGCTTGGATTAAAGATGCTGGCGATGAAAAACGCATTATACGTGATTTCTACGCAGTGAATATCGTAACCAACCAATATAAGGACAGCAATAACATCCCTATTCTTGAGGTCGGTGATGCGTTTATAAATCTATCTGGCTTAGATAAACGTCGCGTTTTGCAATTTGTTGATCATGTATTTGAAATAACATCTTCGGAAGAAAATGGTATGTTCTATGTTTTTTATAGTGAAAACACTAAAGATCCATTGGGTGTTTATAATAAGTACGGTTTACAGACCTACTAGGGTCAAGGCCTAAGCCAAGTTTTCTATATTAGAAACTATATCACAAAATGCTTGAGCCTGTTTAGATTTTGGCTCAGCTATAACTATCGGCTTACCATTATCTGATTGAGTGCGAATATTTCTGGATAGCGGGATTTCCCCAAGGAAGGGAATGCCTAAAGCGGCGGCCTCCTTCGATGCTCCGCCATGGCCGAATATATGTTCTTCATGCCCACAATTAGAGCATGTATGAGTACTCATATTCTCAATAAGCCCAAGCACTGGCACATCCGTTTTGTTAAACATATCAACAGCTCGCCTTGCATCAATCAAAGCGATATCTTGCGGAGTAGATACAATTATTGCGCCGTCAATCTTAAGCTTTTGCGCTAATGTTAGCTGCACATCACCAGTTCCAGGCGGCATATCAATTATTAGGTAATCAAGAGGCTTGCCCTCGTTTGTCCAATCAACATCGCGAATCATTTGAAACAGTGCCTTTTGCATCATAGGCCCGCGCCAAACTAACGCTTTTGACTTATCCACCATAAAACCTATCGACATAATCTTAATGCCATGCGCCTCCATCGGGATTAGCTTTTTGTCTGAATTTAGCTCAGGCTTGTAATCTTGTCCGCCCATCATTAAGGGCTGTGACGGACCATAGATATCCGCATCCAACA
This sequence comes from Micavibrio sp., assembly GCA_027066695.1. Taxonomy (GTDB): domain Bacteria; phylum Pseudomonadota; class Alphaproteobacteria; order Micavibrionales; family Micavibrionaceae; genus UBA1672. The sequence goes on from JAMONE010000090.1 coordinate 9,870, forward strand.
AGCCAACATCAAAGCTTTGCGCCAGTTTTACAGCAATATTAGCCGATATTGTTGATTTACCAACGCCGCCCTTGCCAGAAGCAATCAAGATTATACGCTTTGCTGCGACATCAATAATTGGATCTAAAACGCGCTTCTTTTGAACCTCAACCGAACCGTTTTTTTCTGCGCTCAAAACAACTGACACTTTGCTAATGCCTCTTAACGCGCCGATTTTACGCTCTGCTTTAAGGCGCAGCTTCTCTAAAATTGCACCGTTTTTTGGGTCAATATTAATAATTAAAATAACTTCCCCGTCACTATTTATCTGAAGGGATGAAATTTCGCCCTTATCAGGGGTGATAACCGCATTTACAATCTTTGTAATGTGATTCTTTAGCTTATCATCCATAATATTGCCTATATTTTATTTATTAACGTACAAACACTTGCTTTCGATAGTAAAATAGATATTGTAATCGCTTAGCAAACGTCAATAGGAAATTATAGATATGTCGAAAGACGATGACAACGGTCGTAAAAATAAAAACCCCCAGAATAAAAATCCCCAGAATAAAAACCCTTGGGGAAATAATGATAATAAAGCGTCTAAAAAAGGGCGCAATAATCCGTGGGGATCATCTCCATCGGGAGGTAATGGCGGTGGCCGCGGTAATGAGCCGCAAGATCTTGACGAGCTAATCAAAAATGCTCAAGAAGGCCTGCGCGATATTTTGCCTAATAATATGAATGGTGGCCTTGCTGTAATCCTCCTAATTCTGGCTATGATTGTCTTATGGCTGGCAAGTGGCTTTCATATCATTAACCCAGGTCAATACGGCGTTATTCAACGCTTTGGCGCATGGGAACGCACACAAACCGATGAAGGTCTTGGCTATCACTTTCCTGCGCCGATTGAGCAAATTACAAAAGTAAATGTAACTCAACAGCGCTCTATGAGCATAGGTTATACTGAAAACCGTCCATCAAGACGTAGTGGTATGATTATATCCAAAACAGGTGTTCAAGATGAGAGCCTAATGCTTACCGCTGATCGTAATATTGTTGATCTGGAAATGACAATCCAATGGGACATTAAATCTGCGGAAGACTTTCTATTCCAAATAAAAGATCAAGAAAATACGATTAAAAAAGTATCTGAAAGTGCTATTCGTGAAGTTGTAGGGCAAACTGAAATGTTTCCGATTATAACGACTGGTCGTGTATTAATAGAATCAACGGTTAAAGAAATAATTCAGGCAAATCTTGATGAATATAATTCTGGCGTTAATATCAAGCAGGTTATAATTCAAAAAGCTGAAGTTCATCCCGATGTACAGCGCGCTTTCCAAGATGTGCAATCTGCTAATCAAGACGCTGAAAACACCGAAAACATTGCCAGAGCCTACCGCGAAGAAATATTACCTGTAGCACGCGGGCAAGCAACAAAATTATTACAAGAAGCGCAAGCTTATAAACAATCACAAATCGCAAAAGCAACTGGTGATGCCGAGCGTTTCAAATCAATCCATAGAGCCTATCTAAAGGGCAAAGACGTAACCAAAGAGCGCCTATATATTGAAACTATGGAAGATGTGCTTGGAAATGCAGAAAAAATTATAATTGACAGCAAAAGTGGCGGACAAGGCGTTGTTCCCTATCTCCCACTTAATCAGCTAAGCTCAAAGAAATAAGGAAATATATATTATGAACATCAAACTATTTGCTTTCTTTATTGTTTTGGCAGCCGCCCTTCTAATTGGCTCACAAAGCTTCTTCATTGTTGATCAAAAAGCACAAGCAATCGTCTTGCAACTTGGCCAGCCAAAAGGTGAGCCCAGAGGGCCAGGAATTCATTTTAAAACACCCTTTGTACAAAATGTACGCTATTTCGATAGTCGCGTTTTATCCATTGACCCACGCCCAGAGCAAGTTGTGATCTCTAGTGAACAGCAAAAGGCGGTAGAACCAGAGCAAGATAAAAATCAGGACAGTACTGAAAAAAGAGTGAGCATTAAAAATGTTAGCGGTGAGCCGATTATCGTTGACACTTTTGCTCGCTATAAAATTGTTGATCCCCTGCAATTCATGAAAACGCTGCGTACAATAACAAATGCCAATTCAAGAATTGAAAGTATCATAAACGGTTCAACTCGCGCTATTTTAGGGGAAACTACTTTGGTTGAGCTGCTATCCGATGCACGTACATCCGTTATGGCTAACATCCAGTCGCGTGTTAATGATAAAATCCAAAAAGACAAGTTAGGCATTGAAATTGTTGACGTTCGTATCGTTCGCGCTGATCTAACGACAGAGCTTCGCACTTCCACGGTTAAGCAAATGAATTCCGAGCTTAACGAACGTGCCACTGAGCGCCGCTCAAAGGGTAATGAGAAAGCTTTGGAAATTCGCTCTACTGCGGCGAAAGAACGTACAATTATTATGGCCAATGCAGAGCGAGATGCACAGATAATCCGCGGTGAAGGCGATAACCAAGCTATCAAAATTTACGCCGATGCCTTTAATATTGATAAAGAGTTTTACTCATTCATCCGCTCGCTGGAAGCATATAAAAAGACAATGGCAAACCCTGAAACACGTTTAATCCTTTCACCTGACAGTGAATTCTTTAAACATTTCATAGGTAAGTAGGTTTATACTCGTCATTACACGGCAAAATCCGTGTAATCCATGGATTTTATACAATGACACGTAATATGGAGGAAAAATGATGATTAAAAATTTGGTTTTTTTATCTTTAATATTTATATTTTCCTTTCACAACACAGCTTCAGCAAAAGAATCTAGCGCCGTAACAATGATACCCGCCAGCTTTGCTGATCTGGCAGAGAAGCTATCGGGCGCGGTTGTTAATATTTCATCTACACAAAAATCAGTAATCCCTCAAGATTTTCCAAAAATACCGAAATTCCCCGAAGGCTCTCCATTTGAAGATTTTTTTGATGAATTTATGGATCGCAGAGGCGGAGAAAATTCAATGACTCCCGCTGCTTCGCTTGGCTCTGGTTTTATTATTGATGCAAAGCTCGGCTATATCATTACTAATAACCATGTTATCCGCGACGCTGAAAATGTGCAGGTCATATTTGCAAATGATGTAACAATTA
>JAMONE010000091.1 GCA_027066695.1 Micavibrio sp.
TTATACGGCCTTTTGGGATATCACAAGGCCAGTCTGGCTTAACTACTTTATCGGCTATGGTTTTGATATATTCATGCTGCACATCCGTTAGCCCCGTATCCATAATGCAAATATCATAATCGGCTAGCTTATTATCGAGATGGTTGCGCACGCAGTGTATCCACTCCACCAAAAGCGGAAAATAGTTACTGTCTGATCCTGAAACAAATGCTATAGTCATTTTCATTTACTTCCTGACATCGTTATTCGCTTCTTACGTAGTATTTCTACGCTGCGTCGCTCATGCCTTGTCAGAAAATAAAGCAAAACGACTATAGTTGGTAATAAACTACGATGCCTTAGCTAGCTTTTCACCAAATGTTATCTTAAAGGCATTATCCAAATCTGCAATTAAATCTTCGGGATGCTCAAGGCCAATTGATATTCTGATTAAACCATCATTAACGCCGACTAGCTCTCGAAGTTCCTTTGTTATGCCTGAATGAGTTGTTGAGGCAGGATGACAAACAAGGCTTTCTGTACCGCCAAGACTAACGGCTGATTTAAACAAAGATAGCGAGTTAATCAGCTTAAAGCTTTGCTCTTTAGGAATATCCAAAAAGAATGAGAAAGTAGAGCCCGCGCCACTACATTGGCGTTTATAAATCGCTTGATATTTATCATCTTCGATAAATTCAGGGTGATATATTTTGGCTTTTTGATATGGATTACGGCTAAGCCATTGGGCCACTTTATAACCGCTTTTTGCAGCTCTTTCCATGCGAATAGATAAGGTTTCCAGCGATCTTGAAATCATCCAGCTTGTATGTGGATCAAGGTTAAGCCCGATAGAACCGCGCATTGATTTTATCTTTTTAATCAATGCTTTATTGCCACATACCGCGCCAGCAACAAGGTCACTATGCCCACCAATATATTTTGTTAGTGAGTAGGTAGCAAGGTCTATGCCATGAGGCACTGCTTGTTGATAAATAGGGCCAAGCATCGTGTTGTCACATACAGAAATCGGGCGATATCCTGTGTCTGCTTCGATTTTATCAATGGCTTTTAAAACCATATTAAAATCGACTAATGTATTTGTCGGATTTGACGGCGTTTCAAAAAACACCATGGCAATGCGTCCTATAGATTTGGCTTTTTCAATCGCATCATTTAGTGATTTCTCATCTATGCCATCGCTGAAACTAACGGATTTAATACCAAAATTTGCGAGTGCGCCGCGGATAAGTGTTTCTGTACCACCATATAGGGGAGAGCTATGCAATATCACATCATCAGGGCGAAGGAAGCCGAATAATACTGCGCTGATTGCGCCCATACCACTAGATAGCACAGCTGTATCTTCAGAACCTTCAAGCAATGACATTCTATCTTCTATTATCTCTGCATTCGGGTGGTTAAAGCGGCTATAGATTAATCCGCCTTTATGGTCGCTAGGGGCAACTTTACGTCCTGACATTACATTAAAGAACTCTTCACCATCTTCAGCAGAATCAAAAGAAAATGTAGAAGTTAGGAATACTGGTGGCTTAACAGCTCCTTCGGAAAGCTTTGGATCATAACCGTAGGACATCATAAGTGATTCAGGTTTTAGCTTGTGATTGCCAATTGATGATTTTTTGTAACTACTTTTTTCTGACATTTTGCTTAATCCTTCATCTGATTTAGTGACTATGTATCGTAAAACATCAGGTTAAGCAATAATATTGATCAATAAACTATTGGAAATTGTCTGTGAACCTTGTCGATGTCGTCTAAAACATCTTGTGATAATGATCCTTCTTAATGGTTAAAAGCAACGCCATATAATTTATTCTTTTGATAGCTATGTATGTGATGTATGTTGATTTAAACATATATAGGAGAGCTCATGTCAGCCAATCAAATTACAGCCGAAAAGACACTATTTGATGTGCTGCGGGATTTGTGGCGGGGGAAGTTTTATCTGCTGGCTTTTGCTGTTATTATGCTGGTTGCGGCGTTTGCATTTACTTCATTTGCGCAAAAATTTTATCGCGCTGAGATGATTATTGCTCCTGCTAGCCCTATGGGGCAAGGGGGGCGCATAAATCATGATATTGGCGAAGGCTCTATTCAGGTGCAATCCGAAGCTTTGCAAAGTACGGCTGCATTTATGCGCTTTGCAAATATTTATGACGGTGTTTCGGTTGCAAAAATCTTGATGAATGATAAAAAAATTATGGATGAGCTATCGCTTGAGCGTAATTTCCAGTTTTCTACGCCCAAAAGCGATTGGAGCGCGGCTAAATTATCGGAATATATTACTAAGCGCGTGAGGTTAGAGCCGCTTAGCGGTACAGAGCTACGCAAATTTATATATTTGCATCCTGATAAAGAATTTGCAGCATATATGATTGCGCGTGTTCATCGTGCTAGTGATAGAATTGTTCGTAATGGTATTTTGAGCGAGGTAGACGGGCGTATTATTTATTTGAACGAATCGCTGCTAGTAACTACAAATCCAATGCATAGACGGAATTTAACTGCGCTACTGATGGAGCAGGAACGTCTTAAAATGCTGGTATCTATTGACCAGCCATATGCCGCGAGTGTTATAGAGCCGCCCTATGTTTTATCAAAGCCTAGCTGGCCTGACCCGTATGTTATATTCCCCGTATTTTTATTTATTGGGCTATTTATGGGTTTTGTGGTGCATGGCGTTCGCAATAATGAATAAAATTCCTGTATCTGTATTAATTACC
>JAMONE010000092.1 GCA_027066695.1 Micavibrio sp.
TTGCTAAAATATTCTTATTAAAAACCACCGTACTTAAGTGACTATATTGATTATCAAATACGCATCCCCTCCTCATGCTGTTCAAGCTTTGGCAAATTGATAAGCGCATCAAGTAGAGGTACATTCATATAATAATTATATTTCCCAATTTTCTCTTTTTGCAAGAATCTAGCCTCCGTAAGCGTTTCCAAATATTTTGTTGCTGTAATACGAGACTTGCCAATATCTTGCTGTAAAAATTCAATCTTCGTATAGGGATGTTTAAACAAATTATTCAAAAGCTCCTGAGAGTAAATTTTAGGTAGGTCACGGCGAATGCGATGTTTATAATCCGCCATAATTTCTTTAATGTTTTTGATGATCCCAATTGTTTGCCGTGAGGTTATCTCAATACCTGAGAGCATATAAATTACCCACGGTTCATAGTCTCCCGTATCACGAGTTTCTTGTAATAATCTATAATACTCATCCTTATTTTGAATGATAAAGCGGCTAAGATACAATACAGGCAGTTCAAGCAAGCCTTGTGCATAGAGATATAAAATACAAATAATGCGCCCTGTACGGCCGTTTCCATCATAAAAAGGGTGAATACTTTCAAACTGATGATGAATTAGCGCCATCTTAACTAATGGATCAAGTTCGCACATATCATTTTCATTGATATAGAGCTCAAGATTCTTCATCAATTTTTTAATGTCACCTGCTTCTTGCGGCGGCGTAAATACAACTTCGCCAGTCCGTTCATTTTTTAGTGCCGTTCCGGGTAATTTTCTAAAGCCAGCTGTGTTTTGCTCCAGCTCTCCTTGGATAATCAAAAGATGGTTGTTGGTCAAAAGCCCTGTGTCTTTCACCAGCTTAAAACCTTTTCGTAAAGCCGCAGCATATTGGCTTACTTCTTTAGCGGCAGAACTACGCACAATACTTGCAAAAAGAGCAGCTTTAAAAATTTCATCATGCGTAGTAATAATATTTTCAATTTCAGAGCTGTCTTTGGCCTCTTGCAAAGAAAGGGTGCTAATAAGAATCTCTTCATTGGGAATGGTTGCCACAACACCTTTCAACTCCGCCAAATAGCGATGCGCTGAAATAAGCTTTTTTAAAACCGCAGGGCTTTCAAGCTCCCCTGTCAAGGGAAACGTTGGAGGGAAATAATCGCTCATATCCTAATATCGTCCTTTTTTATACATACACGTCCATTAACGTCATAAACCATCCAAAACTATACATGTTACTCAACATATATAAAGAAAATTCTATTTTTTATATATGAAAGTCGGCCTACGACCTCCTCTGCTTTTCTGTGAAGAAGCCCCTTACTAGCTTACATCGACAAAAACGCCTGTTTCAATAGCCTTGCTTCTGTTTTTACCATGCAAGGTGTCTACAAATCTAGGGGTACATCACACTTAAGCTGATTAATCCTTTGGGGCAGCGGTTATATTTCTTAAAGAGCGTTTGTTGGGAGCCAATAATCACAGTATTTATGAGTAAATTTGAGGTTTTATTAAGCCACTCTTCCGCGCTTCATTTTGTGCAAAATGGGGAGCAGTACAGATGCAAATCTAAAGGCAATAATAAATCCTATCAAAATATTGTCTTTTTCCTATCAGACGTGATAGGCTTTCATCTAATTGATGAGAGGATTAAGAGTTATGCAATTAACATCACGTCAGCAGGATATTATAAATATCGTTACCTCTCAAGAAGGGGCTTCTATCTCTGGGATAAAAGAACACCTCAGCGAAGATGTCAGCATACCAACCCTGAACAGGGATATAGCCGCATTAGTGTCCAGTAATTGCCTGACAAAAATAGGTAAGGGGCGCGCCATATTCTATAAAATTTCTTCATTCTATAAGGTTTTCACGCCGCTTGATACCTCTACATATTTCGATCAAGAACCAGATTATCGCCAAGCACAAACGAGCTTCAATCAGGAAATATTACCGCTCTTGGAAAAGGTTGAGTTGTTTACTGCTGGAGAGAAAGAACATCTTAAAGCATTAAAACAAGAATATCAGGACAATATTTCTGATTATCCTAAAGGCTTGTTTCAAAAAGAATTTGAGCGTTTGACCATTGAATTAAGCTGGAAATCCTCTCAAATCGAAGGGAATACGTATTCCTTGCTCGAAACTGAGCGGCTTTTCAAAGAAAAAGAAGAAGCACAGGGCAAGCCCAAAGATGATGCAACTATGCTGCTTAATCATAAAGATGCACTAGATTATTTATTAAAGCACAAAGGCATTGCAGGAGATGTAAATCTGAGATTGCTTGAAGAAATACACTCACTCCTTATCAATGATTTGGGCGTTGGGCGCAACATTCGTTCTCGCACCGTAGGTATTACAGGAACTGCATATAAACCTCTAGATAATGAATATCAAATCAAAGAGGCTCTGGAGGGCATGTGCGGGATTATCAATTTAAAAGATAGTGGGTTTGATAAGGCTCTTCTAGCTGTAGCTTTAATTTCATACATCCAGCCCTTTGAAGATGGAAATAAACGCACGGGAAGAATGGTCAGTAATGCCCTATTGATTGCAGAAGGCATTTGCCCCCTATCCTATCGCAGTGTAGATTCAATAGATTACAAAAAAGCAATGTTACTATTTTATGAGCAAAATAACCTTGCCGCATTCAAGCAGATATTTTTTGAGCAGATTGAATTTAGCGTGAAGAATTATTTTCGGTAGAGGGTGAAATATGGAATTGGTTA
>JAMONE010000093.1 GCA_027066695.1 Micavibrio sp.
ATAGCTCATCTAGCGTTATAAATTGTTTTTCATCTGATGTTTCAGGGAATTGAACAAGAAAGCCGTCATCTTTAACATCCCAAATGATGCAGGCTTGATTATGCTCTAATGATAAAATACACGGTAGATTAGGGGCGATTGATAAAGACTCTAATGAGCGTTCAACCAATTTTGCCTGTAAATTAACGCGCTGCGCTGCGCGAACAAATAATGCGGGGGTAATTCCTTGCGGTGGAATTGGTAGACCTGCGGTTAAGGATGCTGCGCTGCTACGTCTACCATAGTGAGCCGCCATAACTTGCAAACACTCAACCAATGAACTTTGTATAGCCATGCGATCCGCTTGCAATGGCCAGCCATCAGCAGATTTGTTTCTTTTATCTTCAAGAGAGTCTAATTCAAAATCCCCTGAAGTCTTATTGTTATTATCACTCACCTATTCTCGGCCTTTAATAATATTTAAGTTTAACGAGCTTTTTGCTGTTCTTTATAGTCCCATGTATCGCTAGAAGCAACAACGCTTTCACGTGGGTATTCAACGTCATGAGTAGGAAGCAAGCGTCCCTTTAATGCCATCAAACGATATACTGCAAAGATTTCAAGAAACTCGGAATTAACCGTGTTGCTACGTGATACGAACAGCTCATTTTGAGAATCCAGTACGTCTAATAATGTACGGCGATTAAGGCTAAACTGGTCTTTATATGCACTTACTACTTCAGCATTTGCATCGCTTTGGAATGCAAAATAACTTGCACGCTCACCAGCAGAAATCATACTAGCCCAAGTTTGGCGAACATCATTCTCAACCGCGCGAGCAGCTTCGGCGCGTGCTTCTTTGCTTTGTTGATGACGGTGAACGAATTCACGTCCTCGCGCGACATCTGCGCCACCACGATATAAGTTCCAGTTAAGCACAACAAGAGCAGATGCGCTTGTGTTGCGTCCCTCTGTTCCGCCAAGATCGTTTCCAGTTCTTGCATTAAGCTGTAAATCCAATTGTGGATATTGTGTGGATTTTGTTCCTTGGCTCTCCGCATATGCGACTTCTATATCGGCAGTAAAGATATCCAAAGTCGGGCTATACGCCATTGTTTGTACAATTTCTTGCTCAACATCTGGAGAAAGTGTTTCATAAGGAATAATCGGCATATCCAGATCACCAGCAGGATCACCAACTTCCATTTTATATTGAGACTCTGCGTTTCTTAATGCTTGTAAAGTATCTGATTCTGTTGCTCTTGCCGAAGCAAGGCGTGCTTTTGCTTGTTCACCATCAGCTTGGGTAGAACGCCCAGCATTAATGCCATCTTGAATTTGATCTAAGATATTAAGATGAGATGTAACATTTTCGCGAGCAATTAAAAGAAGCTGACGTTGACGTAAAACCTCAAGATAAGATTCGACAATTGCAAGACCAACAAGCTCGGCTGTTTCACGAACACGCTGGGCTGATGAAATAACACGCGCTTGTTGACGCTTAACTTCGTATTTAGCTTCCCACCCATCGAAAAGCATCTGTGTTAAAGTAACGCCAATTTCACTGCGGAATAAATTCTCTTCACCATCACCTGCGCGCGCGCGTGTAGCTGGATTATCACTATGTTCAAAGCCAATATCACCATTCACATCAATAGAGGGCAAAAACAAGGCCTTGCCCTGATTAAGCTCTTCATCGGTTGCACGACGGCTTGCTGCAACTACGCCGTATTCAGGGTTAGTTGAAATACCAATAGCTAATGCATCATGCAAAGTTGTAATTTTATTATCTTGTGCAAAAGATGACCCAGAACCTAGTACCATCAATGCAGACACCGCTGTTGTTAAAAACAAACCACGTATTTTTTTACTCGAAATCACAGTAATTACCTCTCAATAAATAAAAAACTATAACGTCACCAAACGCCACAATAACCTTCACAATAATAGTTATGCCCTCTTTTACAGAATAAAGCAAGGTATAATTTAAACGTATCAGTTACTTAGCAGAGCTAACCTAATATACGTTTTTAACAAAACATGGTTAATAAAATATAAACATAGTTAAATATGAATTACACACAGAGTTATACAATACTATCCTTGATTGATGTATCAAGGTTAAAGCCAGTTATACCCTCAAGTATAGCTAAATTCACTACTCCGCCTACACCTGCATTCCCACTTTGATCAACAGAGATAATGGTATCACCGCCAACTTCAGTTGCAATTACAAAATCAGCAATAGCATCTGTAAGTGCATCATAGCCAGTAAGAAGCAAAGACAAATCAACAAGATCGCCCTCGGCAGCGTCAAAATCCTTTATTGTGTCAACGCCCTCACTGATTGCTTCGAACAAGAAAATATCTGCGCCAGTTCCACCATAAAGAATATCACTACCTTCACCGCCCGAGATAACATCACTACCTTCTTGACCAAATATAAGATCATCGCCAGCACCGCCGTTAAGAGTATCATCACCGCCATCACGGCCATTGCCGCTGGAATCTAATGACTCTTCAGAAATATTTTCAGCATTTGCGCGAATATAAGCGATAGTATCATCACGATTCCAGCCAGAGTTAATTGCGCTTTCACCATTTTCAAGACGCTCGAACACTTCCCAGCCTGCGGCGTTATCAGCAGTTAACCCGTGAAGCGTTGCTATATCATCAGTGAATAATACATCACCGAATATAATATCATCGCCAGCATTACCTTCGATAACATCATCGCCTACAGCAGATAACTTATTCAAAGGATTAGTACCAGCCAACGCCAATGTTAAATCAGATGGATCAACAATATTTAAAGCCGAACCATTTGAATCAATTACGTTTAAATTTGCTATATCAGAACCGATATTGATACCAATACCTATAACTTCGTCACTAAGGGATTGAAGCATTCCAACTTCATCAGAGCCGTCAACTCCAGTAATTTCTTCCATAACAGTGGCAGCACTACCGCTAGTTACAATATCCAAATTATTCATATAACGATTAGGCGCGTCATCTGAGATAAAGTAAGTCGTCGTGATAGCATTGCCAGCAAAGGGCTCTGCCCCTTGAAGCCATGTAATAGCATCTTGCATAGGATCTTCATAATTCGTCCACACGCCAGTTGACAGAGCATCAAGATAAGTAACTAAACTAGTTAATTCCCCAGCATTAGTAATAGTAAAAGTTGCAGAAGGGTTAGAGCTTGTTGAAAAAGGTACAAGGTGAACCTTAATCTGCCCATCGCCATATGTTGAAATATCCGTCAAAAGACTTTCAACTGCATCTTTAAGCAAGGAAATTCTGGAATTAGGGTTAATCGGATTTCCCATAGAACCACTAACATCAAGAATAAACACTAAATTATAGTCTTGTGTTTGAGGTTCTAAGAATGAACCACCAGCATCACCGACAAGAATATCGCCTACTTGCCCGCCTTCAATAACACCTTTATCACCATTAACAAGGTGGGGAACATTGGAGTTTTGTACATCATTAACATTTTGACCAACAATAAGATCGCCTAAATCACAAGCTTGAAGTTTAAGAATTGCCGTATCTGTATCACCATCTCCATCGGTTAAGGTATATTCAAAAGCATCACGAGCGCATTCTTTAGTACTTATTTCTGTATCTTGCCAAGATGTATCATACCAACCTTGCCCCTCGCTTGACCAATCAAGCAAAAATCCATCTTGATCATAGGAAGTACCTAAAGCCTGAACTGGATGTAGCCAAATACCAAGACTTTCCTCAAAAGCAACGCCGCTCCACTCACCATCAGGACCATAAATGGGATCATGATTTAAAATATCCGTAGCATCTACTGTAAAACTAAATATTTTATTGCCCAAACCATCTGTTGTTACAGAAATATTTGAAAACAAGGCTGCATTTGCAATAGAGTTTAAAATAGTGTCTGCTGGCTGAATACCAGAAGCCTTAGAGCCATCAAACCAACTTGTTTGTGTATTCGATCCGTTATAGGCATAAACGCTAACAATTGGATCAACGCCACTTGCATCAAAATAAAACAAAGCCATTTCAGCTTCGTGACCTTTAGGATTTGGGCCGCCATTAAGGGCAACGGTAAAGCCCTCGCTAATATCTTCTATTTTCATTGTGAAAGTGAACTCTTTTGAGCCACTATCAAAACTTGTAGTTACGTTCTTAATATCACCGCCATTATCATTTGATGGAGGATTGTCTTTGGAAAATGTATATACAGGTGAAAATACTGTAGTGGAAAGAGCATAATCATAAGCACCTGTATTATTAATGGTAAGCACACCATTATCGCCATTAATAATAATATCAGAGCCATCCGCAGGCACATCAACAATAGTTGCACCAAACTTAACTTGTGTAACTATATTATCAATATCCTTAGATAAATCATCATTATCAACAACGTTACCAGCGTAAGAGCCGTCCGCAGCATTAAAGGATTCGAAATCATCATGCGCTTGTGGGCCATCATCATAAACATTAACAGTAATGATCCCATCCGTTTCGCTGCCATCGCTATCGGTTGCTTTGAACCCGAATTCCAGTGGCAAATAATCATTGTGATCTGTTACATCTGGATGATCAATAACACCGTTAAGTTCGAACGTGTAATCACCGTTAGACTGGATGGTCAATGTAAAGATATTTTCCGTTCCTGCGCTGCCAGTATAAGTATTGCTCGGAGCGTCAAAGCTAACCATTACTGGCACGTCACCAGAGGTTAGACTTCCGATAAAGGACGTAGCGTTTCCTGTTATAACTCCTGGTGCATCACTGCCAAAATCAGCCCAAATAGTGCTGGATGCAGATGTGCTTGGCGCAAGGTCTGTTTCATCAACCGTTACCTCATCATCTTTAACAACAGGAACACTATCATCTGTAACAGAAATTTCTATTGTATCATAAGCACTTGCGCGGTTATCGGTAAGGTCAACTTCCAGACCATTTGTATTTTGCTCATAAGCAACTGATTCAACGGTTAGGGTAAAGTCATCAACGCCAGTAGGAACATTAATTCCAAGTCCTGCAAGATCAGCATAATCAACCAACCACACATCATTAATTGCGTCATAAGTGCCCGCAGTTAAAGTTGCGCTCGCTGGAACATTGCTTATTTTAACAACTTCAATTACCTCTGATCCATCTACATCATTTACAGATGTTGTGATGCTCAAAGGAATAGTTGTTCCCTCTTCACCGCTTGTATTTCCAGTAGAAAGATTGGGAGCATCCGCAACCGCATCAACAATAATATCGAAATTATCTGAAGCATTCATGCTTATACCCGCCAGAGAATCTGTGGCAACAGCCGTTGCGACAAGCCCTGTAAGGTCAATATCAGCGTCGCCATTTGGCGCAAAGGTAAATACTGTATTTAAGGCTGTGCCAGCTGGCAAAGTAATTACCCATGTGCCAGTAGCTGCATTATATGTGCCGATAGGAGCAGAAAAGCTTCCCCATGAGGCATCAATGCCTGTAACTGTTACTGTCAAAAACTCACTGGCTGAATGCCCCGCTGCAAGCTGCGCCGTAATAGGAACATCAACGCTGCCATCTTCCTTAACAATAACATTATCAATGCCTTGATTAACTTCAATGCTAGGTGGATCAACTAGCGGATTCCATGTTAATGTAAGCTGGTCAGATGCTTGATTATTGTTATTTGCAAGATCAAACTCGCCGTCCGTTACAGGGTTTTCCGTAGTGTAAACGGTTATCGTAAGGTTGATTGAACCAAAAAACTGCGGATCATTCGGAGTTATTTGAAGACCAACAATTTCTGCTGCGCTTAGTATATAAACACCAGAGCCAGCAAATGTCTCTGTTCCAGCAGAAAGAGTGAAGCCAGATGGCACACCTGAAAGCTCATAATTAACGATATGCTCAGAGCCATCATCTGCGCCAACGCCGTTATTAACTTCCTCGCCAGTAAGCGCAGAGAAATCAACATCCAAAGTATCGCCCTCATTACCAATGTCATCTTGTGCATTAATAGACGGAGCATCCGCAACCGCATCAACAATAATATCGAAATTATCTGATGCTGAACCAGTTTGGCCAGCAGGGTTAACTTCACTTACTGAAAATACAAGATTAAGCGCGTCAATATCGCTATCGGCTGGTGGAGAGAATATAGGCCCGCCATTAAATACAGCTCCGTTAGTTAGTGAAAAAGTCCAAGTACCAGCCGCAGCATCAAAAATGCCTGCGCCCATAGGGTTATCAGCTAAATCAAATGCTTGATCTGTAACATTCCAACTTGTCGGGATGCCAGAAATAACAATAGTAATGTCACCATCATTTGTTTCAGGTGCGGCATAGGCAGAGATTCTAACACTACCATCTTCATAAACATGTTGATTGCCAAGATCTATAAGAGGGTTTAAAGGTAAAGAGTTAGAAGCCTTTTCAACAATAAATAACTCGTCATTTTTATTATTAATACCATATTTAAGTTCCGTAGGATTAATAGGGCCAACATCATTAATGGAGATAATGCCTTGAGCGTCAAAACTACTTTGATAGCCGTAACCTCCGCCAGATATTCCACCAACAGCATCATCACCAGCCGCAGGCTCTATTTGTGCTAATTTTTGTGCTTGTGCAAATAGTTCGTCTTCTGTGTCACCAGCCGCAGGCTCTATCGCTGCCGCTTCTTGCGCTTCATCTGTGATAGATGATAATTTTTCCTGAGGAGCGGTTTCGGTTTCTGCACTCTTTGTTTTTATGTTTTCTACTTGAGTATAATTGACGCTACCTTGAACCTCTTGATTTTCATCAATATCAGCACTCTTAATGATATCATCAGAAGAACCCTCAATATTCAAAGCATTCCTTAGATCTTCAATTGAAACATTTTGCTCAAGATCAAGCTCCGTTGCTTTGCATGATTTTGCATCTACACTATTTAATTCACTTTTATTATTACTGTTTTTTGAATTAGACATTATATAAGTACTCCCAAATATACCCGAATAAATTAAAATTACAGTTACGCTCCCTACATGAAAACGCCTGAAATTAACTTTTTATTAATAAATGATTAATACTTATAACAGTTATTATGTCAGTTTGTCAAAATAATTATGGTAAAATTATTTATTTAAAAAAGTTTGCATAATTCGAAATATAATAGTAAGCTGAAAATATGTAGTGACCTGAATTCAATCAAATCCTACATCAAACTAAACAATCAAACATTTAACATCATGATATATGTAGTCAATGTTACATATGCTCAATTTTTGAGATAAAAACTAGCTTTTTTATTTTTCATATGTTAACAACCCCCACAAATACTAGAGTAAGAAACGAGGATTTCACAATGAAACCACTAAAGAAAAACATTGCAGCAGCAACTTTTTTAACAGCAGTCATGAGCTCAACAGCCCTACCGCATGAATTAACGGATGGTGTTATAAATTACCCCCCTATAGTGCCAAAAGACAAACAAACAGTTGAAAGAGGTCAAACATTAAATTTTAATGTCTTGGCATATGATGGCGAAGGTGATGCTCTGGAAGTTACTGACTTTAGCTATGGGAAACTTAAGGGCACAGCAAGCTTTACGCCCGGTACATTATCAGTATCATACACCCCTCCCCCAAAGGAGGATCCAGAATCAGGGGTAGAGGACGTTACATCAGAAATAATCTATGCCACTGTAGAGGATGAACATGACGCAAAAACAATTGGCTATGTTCAGATAGATATTACCGAACCCCCCGCAGTTGCTAGCAGACCTCCTGTAGTAAATAAATGGAACAAAGATGTATCAATGAATACCCCGATAACATTCAGCGCAGAAGGTCTATGTACCGACCCTGACGGTGATGAGGTAACGATTACATCAGCTTGGCATAAAAACCTCAAAGGGAGTTTGGATTTTGATAAGGATAAAAATGAGTTAACATTCACCCCTCCAACAGATTATTTAGGGGCAAGCTCTTCTCTTATATATTGCGAAGATCCCTCAAAACTAGTCGGAGTTAATGGAATAAATTTCACTATAAGTGAACCAATTGTTATTGAACCTCCAGTAGAAGATCCTCCCACAGATAACAGACCTCCTAGTATGGCCAAAAAAACTTCAAAGAAAACCAGAGAAGCTTCAATCACCTTTAATATACAAGCCAGCGATTTAGATGGTGATAAAATAGAGCTTACTTATTTTGGGCAAGGAAAGCCTAAGGGTAAGGCAGAAACACTTGATAAAGATACTCTTTTAGTAAAATACACATTTCCAGAAAATATTAACTATGAAATGCTTTTTGTCACTGTGAAAGATGAACGTGGTGCAAAAACAACTGGCTCTATTGAAATGATTCGCACAGCAAATCAGCCGCCAGTTTTAGTGCCGCAAAACATCGAAACACAAACAAATAAGCCTGTCACTATGTTCCCATTAGATGGCGCAACCGATGATGCTGGTCCAGTAAGTTTAGATGTTTGCATTCCCACCTCAGGGGATATAATCTATAATAACGATGGTTCAGTAACAATTACGCCTGAAGCTGACTTTAATGGAAATATTGATATTCCATGTACTGGGGTAGACCCAGATGGCGATTACTCCAACCCAGCTGTAACCACACTCTCCGTCGTGCCACCAGTGGAGCATGATGTGCGATTTGCCGATTACACACTGAGCGATGAAGAGCTTGATGATACAATTATATTTGCAGATGGTTGGTATGGAGATGGTGTGTTTACTCCATTAGAAACAAGTATTAAGGTTATGACAAGCCTAGGAATTCCTGAAAATGCCACTGGTGTTAAAGTGTATCAGGGGACTGCTACAGCAGTATTTTTGGAAAATGAAGCTAATTGGAAACCTGCTGTTGATTCTTTTGCTGAAACAAAGGCACAAACAATAACCGTACCAGGTTCACTATCTACAACCACTAGGGCAGGTCTGGATGCCCGATCTGGTGATTATATAACTTTTTGGTCTAGGACATTAGCAACGGCAGATGCCCATGTTGGTATGGTAGTAATTGTCCAAACACCAGATGGTGACATACCAATAGGTGCTTTTGTACATGATGGTACTTTTGATGGACGTAATTTTGAAATAGACGATAATATAGCAAGATATTTGAAAAATAACTATCCTGATGCACAGCAAGAATTGGTAAATAGATATAAAGGCACAGCAACAATATTAAAAACTGCCGCGCAATGTTCTACGGATCATCCAGATACTGACAGCCTCGAACATCTCAGATGTTTAGAATTAGGTATATAAACACTTAAATTAAACCCAACAACAAAAGAAGCCATAGCACATTCATTTGCGCTATGGCTTCTTTTTTATGATATAGCAAAATTTTAGAAACTTAAACGCATCGCACTTTTTATCTGCGGCAATTCCAGTATCTTATCAAATAAATCATCTGATAATGGCTCGTCCAAAGATACTAAGCAAATTGCGCCATCGCCTGCTTCTTGCCTGCCTAAGCGGAAATCATCAATATTTTGACCCGCGTCAGCAAGAATAGTGCCTAACCCACCAATTAAGCCCGGCTTATTCTCGTTACGAATAAACAGCATATTTTCGGACAAGCGCACCTCGATTGGAACGCTCTCGACATTAACGATGCGTGGCTCTTTGCCTGTAAATAATGTGCCAGTAACATTACGTGTGCGCGCAGATGTTGTGACAATAACATTAATCATCGAACGCCAGTCTTTACCATCATTGTTATAGCTTTGCTTAATGTGAATGCCGCGACTTTCCGCGACTTGCAAAGCGTTAACCATATTCACGCAATCAAGCTGCGTTTTCAGCAAATTAGCGATTAATGTCGAGGTGATGGGGTCGGTATTAACATTTGTAATAGTGCCGCAATATTCGATTTCTATTGTCTCGATTACATGCTCTGTGATTTGCCCTGCAAAAGAGCCAAGCTGCTCGGCCAGTTTCAAATAAGGCTTGAGCTTTGGCGCATCTTCAGCCGAAATTGACGGCATATTAAGCGCGTTAGTAACTCCGCCATGAACCAAGTAATCAGACATTTGCTCCGCTACTTGTATGGCTACATTGACTTGTGCCTCGGTTGTTGATGCACCTAAATGCGGCGTACAGATAACTTTTGGATTACCAAATAGCGCATTTTCCTTGGCTGGTTCAACTTCAAATACGTCCAAAGCCGCGCCCGCAACCTTACCTGAGTCAAGTGCGTCCTTAAGATCAGCCTCCACCACTATGCCGCCGCGCGCACAATTAATAATGCGAACGCCGTCTTTCATCTTGGCAATGGAATCTTTATTGATAAGTCCCGTTGTATGCTCATTCTTTGGAACATGGATAGTGATAAAATCAGCGCGAGCGAATAGCTCGTCCAGCTCGACCTTCTCAACGCCGATCTCGGCTGCGCGTTCTTCAGTTAAGAACGGGTCAAATGCAACAACCTTCATTCGCAGGCCAAGTGCACGATCCGCTGCGATTGAGCCAATATTACCGCAGCCAATAACGCCGCAAGTCTTATTGTAAAGCTCTGTCCCCATAAAGCGTTTCTTCTCCCACTTACCCGCATGAGTGCTGGCATTAGCCTCAGGGATTTCGCGTGCAAGGCTCATCATCATAGAAATAGCATGCTCGGCAGTAGTGATAGAATTTCCAAACGGAGTGTTCATCACCACAATTCCCGCGGCTGTTGCGGCTGGTATATCAACATTATCCACGCCGATGCCAGCGCGTCCGATCACTTTAAGGTTTTTGGCCTTGGCAATCATTTCAGGGGTAACAACCGTGGATGAGCGAATAGCTAGCCCATCATATTGATCTATAATTTTTAATTGTTCTTCGACAGAAAGACCAGGTTTGAAATCAACTTCAACACCGTTTTTTTCGAATATTTCCACTGCTAATGGATCCAGCTTATCGCTGATTAGTACTTTAGACATATATAACTCCTATTTTTGTCTTGTTCAGGAAAACAGACTTTAAGGATTAAGGGAGTTGTATATGGATGTCAAAGGGAAATTTTCACACCATAAGAATGCTCTATAGAAACCTCTGCAAAACTATAAAAATAACAAAAATACACGAATAACTAGCATCCCCGTAAAAACGGGGATCTATCTAAGCCATTGATAACACTGGATCCCCATTTATATGGGGATGCTATGGTTTAGGTTGTAGAATTTTTTAAAGGGCTTTTGCAGAGGGTTCTATAGTTTTGCTGCAACCCGCAGCATAGCGTGCGTAAAATAAAAAAATAATGGCTTAAAGCTCAATGTGTTGGTATAACTATGATTAATGTAACAGGAGTAAAAATAGTTATGCAAGAGCAAGCAATGCAAGAAAATATGATTAAAATTACTATGCCCGATGGATCGGTGCGTGACTATGCCAGTGGCATTACGGGCATGGAAATTGCGAACAGCATTTCCAAGTCACTTGCGAAAGTTTCTCTTGCAATTAAAATTGACGGAGTTTTGAGTGATTTATCGCTTCCTATTGATGCGAATGCTTCTATTGCGATTGTTACGCGCAAAGATGAGGAAGCATTAGGGCTAATCCGTCATAGCGCAGCGCATGTTATGGCGCAAGCAGTGCAAAGCTTATTCCCTGATACGCAAGTTACTATCGGGCCGTCTATTGAAAATGGTTTTTACTATGATTTTGCCCGCAAAGAGCCATTTTCCACCGCTGATATTGAAAAGATAGAGCGTGAAATGCGCAAAATTATTCAAGAAGGCGCAGAATTTACGCGTGAGATTTGGGCGCGGGATAAAGCTATTGCTCATTTCAAGGATAAAGGCGAGCTTTATAAGGCAGAGCTTATCGAAGGGCTGCCAGAAAGCGAGGATGTTAAGGTATATAAGCAAGGCGATTGGCTTGATCTATGCCGAGGCCCTCATGTGCCAAGCACTCGCCAAATCGGCTCAGGGTTTAAGCTGTTAAAGGTTGCGGGAGCTTATTGGCGCGGGGATTCCAATAATGCAATGCTAACACGGATTTACGGCACTGCTTGGCGCGACGAGAAAGAGCTTAAAGCTTATTTGCTTCAATTGGAGGAAGCGGAAAAGCGCGATCACCGTAAACTTGGCAACGAGATGGATTTGTACCATTTCGGCGTAGAGGCGCAAGGCTCGGTCTACTGGCATCCAAAAGGCTTTACGATTTACAATCAGCTTGAGGGCTATATCCGCAGACGTTTAGACTCATCTGGCTATAAGGAAATTAAAACCCCGCAGCTAATTGATAATAAACTTTGGGAAGCGTCAGGACATTGGGGTAAATACCGCGAAAACATGTTCGTTGTTCCCGATGAAATTCCAAATACTTCGGATGATGCGCCCGTCGTTAGTGATAAGGCGTTTGATAAGCTCATGGCGCTAAAGCCCATGAATTGCCCTGCGCATGTGCAGGTATTTAATCAGGGGATTAAGTCTTATCGCGATTTGCCGTTACGCCTCGCCGAGTTTGGTTGTTGCCACCGTAACGAGCCACATGGCGCGTTGCATGGCTTAATGCGCGTTCGTCAAATGACACAAGATGATGCGCATATATTTTGCCGTGAAGATCAAATCACAGCTGAATCAGTGGCTTTTTGTGATTTGGTGAAAACCGTCTATTCTGATTTAGGC
>JAMONE010000094.1 GCA_027066695.1 Micavibrio sp.
CCACATCTAAATCACGCGTTGCCACCAAATCATCGCCAGCCTCGCCATGGCGAAAACGCATAGTCCATTCTTTGCCTTCACGTTTGATATGCAGATCAAGATATTCCGACAGCGCATTAACAACAGAAACACCAACGCCATGCAAACCGCCAGAAACCTTATATGAGTTATCATCAAATTTACCACCCGCGTGGAGCTGGGTCATGATTACTTGCGCGGCAGAAACTTGCTCTTCAGAATGTATTCCAACGGGAATGCCTCGGCCATTATCCTTAACCGTAACTGATCCATCGGCATTTAAAATAATATCAATGCGATCACAATAACCTGCCAATGATTCGTCAATTGCGTTATCGACAACCTCGTACACCATGTGATGCAAGCCTGTGCCGTCATCAGTATCACCAATATACATCCCTGGGCGTTTGCGAACCGCTTCCAGTCCTTTTAAAACCTTAATCGAATCCGCACCATAATCATCATTATCGCCAACTTGCGTTGCAGCTATATCACTCATAAATCAATCTCATTCCCAAGTATTTTTACTAACATTTCTGTATAGCATAGCTGTTTATTGAAAGACAGGGGAAAGGGCGGTTTTTTATTTGATTTTACAGGTGTTTTCTGTCTTTATCTACAAATGATGAGAAAGCAAATTTTTAAACATATACGCGCGCATTATAAAACCATTAAGGGCTATAGCTCTGCGGGGATGGAATCTGGCAAGGATGAGAGCAAAATTTATCTCAACGCCAATGAAAATCCTTATGAGCTGCCGAATTTAGAAGGGCTTAACCGCTATCCCGAGCCACAGCCACCCGCTTTATTAGAAGCCTATGCGCAAAATTACGGCGTGGATTATACGCAAATATGCATGACACGCGGCGCAGACGAGGCCCTCGTCATTCTTACTAAAGTATTTTGTGAACCACATAAAGACCAAGTGCTTATAAGCTCGCCAACCTTTGGGATGTACGGCGTTGACGCTATGGCTATGCCAGCAGGAGTAGTGGACGTGCCATTAATCAAAAAAGACGGCAGGTTTAATATTGATAAAGAAAATATCATAAAACAGGCAAGCAACATTGATAACCATATCAAAATCGTATTTATCTGCTCACCCAATAACCCTACAGGCGATAGTTTCTTGCACGAAGATATTATCGATATTTGCGAAGCATTAGAAGGCCACTGCATAGTTGCGCTGGACGAAACATACGCCGAATTTTCTAAAGCTGGCAGCATGGTTGCTGATCTTGATAGCACACCAAATCTTATTATCCTGCGCACATTATCCAAGAGCTATGCCCTTGCAGGGATGCGCATGGGGTGCATATTGTGCGGGGATGAGGATTTTATCACCCTTGTTCGCAACAAAGTTATGGATGCCTATCCCTTGCCACGCTTAAGCATAGAAACCGCGTTTCATGTGCTATCCCCTGAAATCAAAGCAATAGCGCAAGATAATATCAAGAAAATCTTGGCTGAGCGCGAGCGTATGAAGATTGAGCTGGAAAAGTCAGATAAGGTAAATCACATCTATCCATCCGACGCTAATTTCTTGCTAATTGAAATGGATAAGGCAAAGGAGTTTTGCGATTATCTGGCCGATAACAACGTAATTATTCGTGACTTTTCATCTCAAAAAGGGACTGAAAACTGTGTGCGACTATCTATTGGTACAATAGAAGAAAATAATCAAGTGCTTGAATTACTGAATAAATACAATAATTTACCCACGAAGTAAAACCACATAAAAGAAAAAATGAGCCGATTCTGTTGCGAGGCTCGGCTCATGCCCCACCTGATGAACGTTAATTCAACAGGAATTCAAAATGTAGCGTCTAGGCTGCAATTAAGCAGCTTTACGACCTTCACCAGCAACAACAGAGTTGTCATTAGCGGCTACGAACGCAACGTTATTATCGTTTGCATTTATAAAATTAGCCCGATAACGGCGGATACTATGCCGAACATCGTTAAAATACCTTTATTGCGCGCGTCGATCCTATTTCGACCCCATCACTTGTAATCCAAAATAAATTACAAATGGTGGAGTCGCCGGGTACCGCCCCCGGGTCCGCAACGTTTATTCCGTATAAACGTGTAATGTCATAGCTGAACTAGCCAGCAAGACCATTATACGCCTAAAAAGTTAAAAATTCCAAGGAAAATCATAAAATACCTTCTTACACAAATATTCCATTCATATATAATAAACAAAAGAATCACTTGGAAAGAATAGTAAATGAAGCAATATCTTAACCTAATGCGCCATGTTTTAGAAAATGGAGCGATAAAGGAAGACCGCACAGGCACGGGGACGCGCTCGGTTTTTGGCTATCAAATGCGCTTTGATCTGGCGCAAGGCTTCCCGCTTATCACTACCAAGAAATGCCACTTAAAATCCATTATTCATGAGCTGCTGTGGTTTATTGCGGGTGATACAAATATAAAATATCTCAAGGAAAACGGCGTTAGAATTTGGGATGATTGGGCAGATGAGAACGGTAATCTCGGCCCTGTTTACGGTGAGCAATGGCGTAGCTGGAAAACTGCCGATGGAAATAGCATTGACCAGCTTAGCAACGTAATTGAGCAAATAAAATCCAACCCCGATAGCCGCCGTCTTTTAGTCGTTGCCTATAATCCAGGCGTTGTCGATGAAATGGCTCTGCCGCCTTGCCATGCATTTTTCCAGTTCTATGTGGCAGACGGTAAATTATCTTGCCAGCTCTACCAGCGCAGCGCGGATATATTCCTCGGCGTGCCATTTAATATCGCCTCATATGCATTGCTCACCATGATGATAGCGCAGGTTTGCGGCCTTAAATACGGCGAGTTCATACATACGCTTGGTGATGCGCATCTATATTCCAACCATATCGAACAAACCGAGCTACAGCTCACGCGCGCGCCATATAAACTGCCAGAGATGGAGATAAACCCCGATATCACAGATATTTTTGACTTTAAATTTGAGGACTTTAAGCTGGTAGGCTACGAATCACATCCACATATAAAAGGCAAAGTTGCGGTTTAATATGACTGATATAAAAACTTCACTGATAGTCGCGATGGCGGAAAATAGATGTATCGGCAAAAATAACCAAATGCCGTGGCATATATCCGATGACCTTAAACGCTTTAAAGCCCTTACAACAGGGCATCCTGTTATTATGGGGCGCAAGACTTTCGAATCAATTTTAGGATATTTGGGTAAGCCTCTGCCAAATCGCGAGAACATAGTAATCAGCCGCTCTGGCTTTAAAAATGAACATGAAGTTCCTAGCTTTTCCGATATAGATGCGGCGATAAGCTATGCTAAATCCGTTGCCAGCGATGAGATATTTATTATCGGCGGTGCGCAAATCTATACGGGGAGCATCCAATATGCAAATAGATTACACCTCACCAAAATCCATAAAAGCGTTGATGGCGATGCATTCTTCCCTGAATTTAACGAAGATGATTGGACGGAGGTTGAGCGCACAGATCACCTCGATCATAACCCTCCCTACAGTTTTATCACGCTAGAGCGAAAGCATAGTAATTAATTTTTAAAATAGCTATATATTCACTTGAGGAAAACTCTGTGAACGAATCCAAGAACGGTTTTTGTATAAATCAGTGAATTAAGTTACCCCCAATATACCCTCAAGTGAAAATGCCTACTATTCCACTTGTGAAAAACTCTAAATTTAAAAATAAAATTTTTTTGTAGACAATATGCGAATCCAAATGAATCTCTAATATTTTTAATATTGGTGAATGTGTGTAGAAAATGTATTAAATATAATCCCCGATACTCACAGGCACTACTATCTAATAACACCTTTTTAAAAATACTATTTATTTATTATATTCTCACTATGTTTAGTCTTATAAATTTGAGATAACTATCAAAATAGAAAAAGAGTTTAAATATGGCTAATCAAAAAAAGAATTTCTTGAAAGTTTTGAATAAAGAAAAACCCGATCATATTCCATTTTGGTTTATGCGCCAAGCTGGAAGGTATTTACCAGAATACATGAAGCTACGTCAAAAAGCAGGTGGTTTCTTGGATATGGCTTACAATCCTAGCATGGCAGCAGAAATTACTATGCAGCCTATCAGGCGGTTTGAGATGGACGCTGCTATAATATTTTCAGATATTTTAGTTATACCACATGCATTGGGGCAGCATCTTGAATTTGTTCAAGGTGAGGGGCCAAAGCTTGAGCCAGTGCGAAATAATCAGGATATTTCAAAACTGAATTTTGATAATTTTGATAATGTTTTAAATCCTGTTTACGAAGCTTTGAGCAAAGTTCGCGCAGGTCTTAAAAATGAAGGATATAACAATACCGCTTTAATCGGTTTTTGTGGTGCGCCGTGGACTGTGGCTTGCTATATGGTTGAAGGCGGGGGAAGTAAAGATTTTATAAATACGAAGAGACTAGCATTTTCCGACCCGCAAAGCTTTTCAAAATTAATAGATTTGTTAGTTGAGTCTAGTGCTAAATATTTAATTAATCAGGTAAATGCGGGGGCCGAAGCTTTACAGATTTTTGATAGCTGGGCAGGGGCATTAGATGCACAGAGCTTTAAAAAATGGGTAATTAATCCTACAAAACGCATTATTGATTTAGTTCATGAAGTTCATCCTGATATTCCAATTATCGGCTTTCCGAGATGTGCGGGGGCTAATTATATCTCATATGTGCGCGAGACAGGCGTTAGCGCCGTTGGTTTAGATCAAGCGGTGGATACAAGTTGGGCAGCTGATAGAGTGCAGCCATTAGTTCCTGTTCAGGGAAATCTTGATCCTATTTGCTTGCTTACAGGGGGTGATGCGTTAAAGCGTGCAGCCGAAAAAATAATTACGGATTTATCTGATGGTGATTTTATCTTTAATTTAGGCCACGGAATCCATAAAGACACCCCGCCAGAGCATGTTGAGCAGCTTGTCAAAATCATTAGAGAAAATTCTTAAATGAGCAAAATTGCCGTAGTTTTATTTAATCTTGGAAGCCCTGATTCAAAAGAGGCAATAGAGCCATTTTTGATGAATTTTTTTATGGATAAAAATATTATTGGTTTGCCTTTGCCATTTCGTTATTTACTCGCAAAGAAAATAAGTAAAAAACGCTCTAAATGCGAGGCGGGTAATTCTTATTCAAAGCTTAATTATAAATCTCCATTGCTTGAAAATACCAAGGCTCAAGCCGATGCTTTAGAGCTTGAGTTAAATTTAAAAAATGATGGTAATGAGTATAAAGTTTTTATTTCTATGCGCTATTGGCATCCTTTTGCTTTGGAAACGGCAAAAGAGGTGCAAGCTTGGCAAGCTGATAAAGTTGTTTTATTGCCGCTTTATCCGCAATTTTCAACTACTACTACTTTCTCATCATTTGAAAGCTGGGGTAAGGCATTAAAAAAGCTTAATTATAATCCTGAGACCTCCAAAATTAATAGCTATTCGTGTAATGATGGATTTATAGAATCCTCTGTTAATAATATTTATGATAAATACGTACAAGTAAAAGACGTACACCCAAATATACGTATATTATTTTCTGCTCATGGACTTCCTGAAAAAATTATCAAGGCAGGTGATCCTTATCAAGATCAATGTGAGCAATCTGCGCAAAAAATAGCTGAAAAGCTGGAAATTAAGATCAAAGCGAGCAAGCGCGAGCCATTGCAAGTGCAATGTAAAAAACTAGACTGGCAAATATGCTATCAAAGTCGCGTTGGGCGTTTAAAATGGATTGGCCCTTCTATTGAGGAGGCTTTGGATAAAGCCGCTAAGGATAAAAAATGCGTTATTATATATCCGCATGCTTTTACCCAAGAACATATAGAAACATTAGTTGAGCTTGATATAGAATATAAGAAATATGCTAGCAAAATAGGAATAGATGGTTATTATCGTAGCTCTACTGTTGGTACATCGGAAGAATTCATAAATGGATTAGCGGAGTTAGTAAGATGCAAGATTTCTTGAATATTAATTACGAATGGATTCGCGCCTTTCATATAATTGCTGTTATTTCATGGATGGCGGGAATGTTATATTTACCGCGATTATTTGTTTATCATACTGGCGCGGTTATAGGCTCTGATATGTCAGAGACATTCAAAATTATGGAGCGGCGCTTATTAAAAATAATTATTAATCCTGCCATGGTAATAGCGTGGATTTGCGGTGGGCTTATGCTTTATACGCGCTGGGACTTATTTATGTCAGAGCCATGGATGCATGTAAAATTGCTGTTTGTTGTGTTAATGACAAGCTTACACCATGTTTATATAAAGCATGTAAAATTATTCGCAGCAGATAAAAATGAAAAATCTGCAAAATATTTTCGAATTATTAACGAAGTTCCAGCATTATTCATGATAATAATCGTTATTATGGCTGTAGCAGAGCCATTTTAGCGAAATAAATTAAGTTGTGTATAATTTCTTGACTCTTCTTTTAACTATGGCTATAAAGAGAATGTCTTGAAGAAAATCCATAAAATTTTGGGTAATTAGTATGCTGAGTAGTTCAGCGCAGGATAAAAGTAATTAATATTTTACTTTCTTCTGTAGAAACAAGGTTATGAGTTTCCTCCATTTTAAATCAGTTGATATCAATTAAATTATGAGTATTTCATGAATTTACAAGAATTAAAAACACGTTCTCCAGCCGAATTATTAGCTTTTGCGGAAGAATTAGAAGTCGAAAATTGCAATACAATGCGCAAACAAGATATGATGTTTGCAGTTTTGAAACAATTGGCTAAACAAAATGTTCCAATATCAGGTGTTGGTGTTTTAGAAGTCTTGCAAGATGGCTTTGGCTTCCTTCGCTCACCTGAGGAAAATTATCTTCCTGGGCCTGATGATATTTATGTATCACCATCACAGGTGCGCCGTTTTGGATTGCGCACAGGTGATATTGTTGAAGGCGAGATCCGCGCTCCTAAAGATTCAGAGCGTTATTTTGCACTTCTTAGAGTTGGCTCTATCAGTAACGAAGCACCAGATAAGCTGCGCCACCGTATTAATTTTGATAACCTAACTCCACTTTATCCTGATCGTAAGATTAAGCTGGAAATTGATGATCCGACGAAAAATTCAAATTTACAGCGCGTTATTGAGCTAACTTCTCCTATTGGTTTTGGTCAACGCGCTTTAATTGTTGCCCCGCCGCGTACGGGTAAAACAGTTATGATGCAAAATATTGCAACTTCGATTGCTATTAATCATCCTGATGCTTACTTGATCGTTCTTCTTATTGATGAACGCCCTGAAGAAGTAACAGACATGGCGCGAAGCGTTAAGGGTGAGGTTGTTTCCTCTACTTTTGATGAGCCAGCGCAACGTCACGTTCAAGTTGCTGAAATGGTAATGGAAAAGGCTAAACGTTTGGTTGAGCATAAACGCGATGTTATTATTCTGCTCGATTCTATAACACGCCTTGCGCGCGCTTATAATACGGTTGTCCCTTCTTCTGGTAAAGTTCTTACTGGCGGCGTGGATGCAAACGCTTTGCAACGCCCTAAACGTTTCTTTGGCGCAGCGCGTAATATAGAGCAAGGCGGAAGCCTGACAATTATTGCTACTGCTTTGATTGAAACAGGATCACGTATGGATGAGGTTATCTTTGAAGAGTTCAAAGGTACTGGTAACTCCGAGATTGTTCTTGATCGTAAAATTTCTGATAAGCGCGTATTCCCAGCGATTGATATTCAAAAATCAGGTACTCGTAAGGAAGAGCTTTTGGTTGATAAAGATACATTGCAAAAAATGTGGGTTCTTCGCCGAATTCTTAATCCGATGGGAACTGTTGATGCTGTTGAATTTTTGCTCGGCAAGATGAAACAAACCAAGAGCAATGATGAATTTTTCCAATCTATGAATCAGTAATAATATATATGGATATATAACAGTTGCTAACTAGAGGCTTCAATTATTTTTTGGAATGAAACCCTAAAAAATACTAAAGTTTAGATGGATCGAAGTCAGGCGCGTCTTCTGATATTACAACTTTTCTTTTAGGTGCATTTTCATCATCACCTTCTTTAGAAGGAATAGTTTTTTCAGTTAAGCTAATATCAGATTCTTTGGAGACAGCGTCTTCATTATTTTCCTCTACAACTTCATCTTCATCTATAAGGATTTCATTTTCTGTGAGATTTTCTTCGTCCTCTTCCTCTTTTAAACTTTCATTGTAAGCAGCCGTTTGTGCTTTATCTATTTTTTCTTTTGAGTCTCTATATAAATCAATAATTTCAATGCGTGGTTTTTCAAATGATTCGCGACGTGCTTCAAGAGATTCGCGTAATTTTTTTGCGCTTTCCCTAAATCCAAGTGTACGGCCATATATATCATAATACTCATAATCATATTCTTCTTTTACAGTCCCCGTAACGGCGTCAGAAGAAGTCGGAAGCAATTCTATGAGAGCATTTGCCTCTTCAAGAGTTAATGTTTCTTCTTCGTCATCAATACTTGTTTTTTCAATATTACTAAAATCATTTACGGCAGCAGGGCTTTCATCTTCTGCAATTGTTTCTTCTGACGATATATCACTATCAATATCATCTTCAGAATAAACATGGGAAAATGGGAGAGTACTACAGATTAGAGAAAATAAAGCGACACGAGCAAAAGATTTCATCGAAAGACTCCGGAAATGATAAAACAACCTACATATAATATAGCATATTTAAATTTTAATCAAAGTGTTGTTATAAAAATAACTAAAACACACCAATATAATAACTTGAGTTGGACCACGACTAGCCAGAGATCGGTAGTGGTTCAGTAATAAATGTACTCATTTGCATAATTCTCCTGTTAAAGAGTATCTGCATAACCACATAATTACGCTCCATAAAAACACCATAATGATGGGTCAATTTTAAATGCGTATTGACAATTGCTGCCATTACCTTCTGATTTTCATGGTTTTAGCCAATGGTACCAAAGTTCTTCATTTTTTTACTGGCAAGCCAAACATTCTTCGTAATTACCTGTTTCGTTGAAGCTGCCTTGTTCGCCTTTGCTTTTTTCCTCATCCGAGGCTTTTGCGCGTTCCCATGAGGCGTTGCTTTCGGCGCGTTGTATGGATTTTGAGCGGCAATAATATAATGATTTAATGCCTTTTTTCCATGCGCTTAAATGAAGGCCATGTAGCTCGGATTTATGGACATTTGCGGGTAGGAACAAATTCACGCTTTGCGCTTGGCAAACGAAAGGTGTGCGATCTGCGCAATGCTCAATAATCCAGCGTTGGTCTATCTCGAACGCGGTTTTGAACACGTCTTTTTCTTCCGTAGAAAGCTCGTCCAAATGCTGCACTGATCCTTCATTAGTGAAGATAGAACTCCAGATATCATCTGTATTCATGCCCTTTTCTTCCAATAATTTCTCCAAAAATTTATTCTTCACAGGGAATGATCCAGACAAGGTTTTATGCGTGTAAGCATTGGCTGCTATCGGCTCAACCCCCGGTGATGCACCACCGCAAATGATTGATATGGACGCGGTCGGGGCAACTGCCATTTTGTTGGAGAATCGCTCCATTATGCCGTAATCAGCCGCATCAGGACACGCGCCGCGCTCATGCGCTAGCTTCACGGATGCGTCATCAGCTTGGCGTTTGATAAGCTGGAACATGCGCCTGTTCCAGACTTTGGCCATAACACCTTCCATAGGTATTTTCTTATCCTGCAAGAATGAGTGGAAACCCATAACGCCTAAGCCCACAGAACGCTCACGCATGGCCGCATATTTCGCGCGTTTCATTGAATCAGGTGCTTTTTCTATAAAGTCCGTCAGTACATTATCGAGAAACCTCATGATATCTTCAATGAAAGTAGGGTGATCCTGCCATTCATCAAATTTCTCAAGATTAAGCGAGGACAAGCAGCAAACGGCTGTGCGCTCATTACCAAGGTGATCTTTACCAGTCGGCAGCGTAATCTCAGAGCAAAGATTAGACATCTTCACATTAAGGCCAGCCATTTTATGATGATCGGGGATAGCGTCATTAACATGGTCGATAAACACAAAATACGGCTCACCCGTTTCAACGCGCGCAGTTAGCAAACGAATCCATAGATCGCGCGCGCTCACTTTATCAACTACTGAATTATCTTTCGGAGATTTAAGCGCCCATTCCTCGTCATTTTCAACTGCTTCCATGAAGCGGTTAGGAATAAGAACGCCGTGATGCAGGTTCAGGGCTTTACGGTTAGGATCGCCGCCTGTTGGACGGCGAATCTCTGTGAACTCCTCGATTTCAGGATGCCAAACAGGCAAATATATAGCGGCACTACCGCGACGTAGCGAGCCTTGAGATATAGCCAAAGTAAGCGAATCCATAACGCGGATAAACGGAACAATGCCCGAAGTCTTACCATTACGCCCGACTTTCTCACCGATAGAGCGCACATTACCCCAATATGAGCCAATACCGCCGCCAAGCGAGGCAAGGGAAACATTCTCATTCCATAGCTGCATAATATCTTCCAAAGAATCACCTGTTTCATTCAAGAAGCAGGAAATCGGCAGGCCGCGGCTAGTCCCGCCATTCGAGAGAATCGGCGTTGAAGGCATAAACCATAGCTTTGACATGTAATCATAAATGCGCTGCGCATGATCGCTGTTATCACCATAATACATTGAAACGCGGGCAAATAGATCTTGGGGCTGCTCTTCGGGTAGAAGATACCTATCGATTAGTGTTGCTTTACCAAATTCAGTTAGGTTATCGTCTCTTGATCTATCGATGCGGACACGATTTCCCCTCTCCATTTGCGCGAGGTCAAACATGAGCTATGCTCCTTCAAGTTATAGTTACTCATTCTTATGAAGTTTATTCAAGGAATGCTTTAAAAAAGAAGATAAACACAATCTGTAGTGATTATCTTGCAGTTAAGATACTATATATCGTGTTTAGTACCAAATTGAATTTATTCCTAGACCTGTATATGCTAGCTCGGAACGCTCTGATTCATCACATAAAAATCGACATATCCAAAGCTTTATCCACCTGTGAAAAAAAGTGAAATAGTAATTTTATTGCTTAAATATAATGATATATTTAAGAATCTAGGGCACTTACAATCTCGAACACTGTGTGATTTTTAATTCAAGTTACTATAGAATGCTCTGCAAAACTTGTTTTAAAGGGCGTTCTATGGTTACAGCAAAGCGGCAACCCGCAGCGCAGCGTGCGTAAAACAGAAAATATATAGAAAACTATGCTTTTGCAGAGGTTACTATATTGTAAAAATAAATTGAAAAAACAGGTTATATATTTATGAATAACTGGACTCCCGAAACTTCCTTAAGCAAAAAGCCTCACAGGGTTTTGCTTAAACGTGGTGAATTTGTTGATCACGCGCGGGGTGGGCGCGTAGTTCCGTACAAAATTTATTATCCTGTAGATCACGGTGAAGGCAAAATTCCTGTGATTTTGTGGAGTCATGGATTTGGTGGAAACCGTGACGGCGCGTCATTTTTATCGCGATTTTTTGCTGGCCACGGCTATATCATTGTTCACATCACCCATGCAGGCACGGATAGCTCGCTTTGGCAGGGGAAGGGCGGTCATGCGTGGGATATTCTGCAAAAGGTAAAGATCACGCGCGAGACTACGCTAAACCGCATGTATGACATCCCCTTTGTGTTAGATCAGCTTGAGCATTTTGCGCTGGAAAACCCTGATATTGGCGAGCATATGGATATGAGCCGCATTTGCATGTCAGGGCATTCATTCGGCGCGATGACTACGCAGGTTATGGCAGGCATGAAGTTTCCCAATCATGAAAACCGCTTGATGGATCTGCGTGATAATCGCATAAGCTGCGGGATTCTCTACAGCCCTGTGCCGATCGGCCATATAAGTGATGCGCCGCCAGAAGATCTTTATAGCTCTATTGATATTCCGCTATTCCATATGACGGGAACGGATGATGCTTTGCCGCTTGATGATTACGGTTATGAGCATCGCCTGATTATTTACGAGCATTCAAGCCATCCCGAGAAATATTTACAGGTGCTAGATGATGGCGATCATATGGTTTATAATGGTACGCGCGGTAAATTGGCTGTAAACCCGCGCCGCGCTGAGCATGAGGACGCAATAAAGATTGCCGCTTTTGCTTTTCTGGAAAGTTATTTGAAGGATAATAAGGTGGCTAAAGCTTGGCTTTTGGCGGAGTATGGTAAATGAATGCGATAGAAATCAGAAATCTCAAAAAGACTTACAAAGCCACCAAACGCATGGCTGAAAAGGTGGCACTTAAAAACATTGATCTTGATATTCCGCGTGGCTCTATCTTTGCGCTGCTTGGCCCTAATGGCGCGGGGAAATCTACTATTATCAATATAATGGCAGGGCTAACGGTGAAAAGCTCTGGCTCGGTTAGTATTAATGGCTATGACATTGATAAGAATGAGCGTAATGCCAAGGCATCTATTGGCGTTGTACCGCAGGAAATTAATTTTGATCCATATTTCACGCCGCTTGAATCGCTAGAGCTTCAAGCTGGACTTTATGGCGTGCCTAAAGCTAAGCGTCGTTCAAAGGAAATC
>JAMONE010000095.1 GCA_027066695.1 Micavibrio sp.
TAATAATCGAAAGATAGGGTTATAATAATGAGTTATCCACATCTCAAATCAAACACCATAAGGTGGGTCAATTTTAGACGCGCTTTTACCCATCTAATGGGTCAATATTGCACGCGCGTTAACATTCGAGATGACAGGTAGTGTTATATTCTTAATTCAAATTACTATATATCTTGCACAAAGAATCGCATAACTTAGGGGCAGAGCCTGTTAAATTCATAATGTTCTGTTGCCCATTAATGGCGCAGATACAAGGCAAACAAGCGCAAACGGAGTTTACCCTCCGATAAGCTTGTTTAACGCTGTAGATGTGTTATTAATGGGCAACCCCTTTGGGGCGAGTCATATTTTTGATTCTACGCCTTCAAAGTGCTTGACCGTAGCTATGGCTATGCTCGGCGCACTTTTCAAACGTATTATCTAAAAATATGACTCGCGCATAATTTATTAATTTAACAGGCTCTGCCCCTAATTCTATGGTTAAAATATTAGTTGAGCATTCTTTGAATAAGGCACGTTTAGTTGCTCCCGAGGTTTCTTTTAATGAAATCGAAGCACTGGCGCGTAAATTTGATATTCCTGAAATCATAGCGCGTTTGCTAATCCAGCGCGGCATTGCCGAGAGTGAGGTTGAGAGCTTTCTTAATCCAACACTTAAAAATGATTTTCCCGATCCGTTTTCACTAAAAGATATGGGGGATATGGCGGAAGATGTTGCTATATCAATTGAGCAAGGCCAGAATTTCGCTATTTTCGGGGATTTTGATGTTGATGGTGCGACCTCCTCAGCCGTGATTTATCGCTTTCTTAACGCGCTTGATATCGACGCGCCAATCTATATCCCTGATCGTTTGGCTGAGGGATATGGCCCTAATATCGGCGCACTTGAAAGCCTTAAAAATAATGGCGCGGATATAGTGTTCATGCTTGATTGCGGGACGACTGCATTTGATATCGTTAAGGCAGGCACAGAGCTTGGTCTTAAAATTATAATTCTCGATCACCATGAAGCCGAAGACAAGCTACCTGAATGTTGGCATGTTATTAATCCAAAACGTAAGGATGATAGCTCTAACCTTGATATGTTGGCAGCCGTGGGCGTGGCGTTTATGGCGTGCGTTGCGATTAACGCTCGTCTTAGAGATCGCGGCTTTTATAAAAGCAAGCAAGAGCCGAAATTAAAGGCCTTGCTTGATATTGTTGCGCTTGGAACTGTCTGCGATATGGTTCCCCTGACGGAGGTTAATCGCTTGTTTGTGCGCGCAGGCTTTGCCGTTCCGTATGAGCAGCTCAACCTTGGCATCCGCTCGCTTATGAGTGTAGCAGGGATTGCTGCGCCTATTTCCACATATGATTGTGGCTTTGTTTTAGGGCCGAGAATTAATGCGGGTAGCCGTATCCATGAGGCTGATCTTGGGGCAAAGCTGCTTACTAGTGAGGATGGCGAGGTATGTAAGAATATCTCGTGGACGCTAAATGATTGCAATGAAAAGCGTAAAGCTATCCAGCAAGTTATGGAGGAGCAAGCCATAGCTATGGTCGAGGATCAAGGTTTGGCGGATGATCCGTTTATCCTGCTGGATCATGAAGATTGGCATTCGGGGTTAAGCGGGCTTGTCGCAGGGCGGATTAAGGAGAAATATAACCGCCCGACTTGCGTTGTCACTTATGCAACTGGCCTTTCGGGGATTAAAGAGGGGCGTGGCTCTGGCAGGTCAATTACTGGCATTCATATTGCACAAAGTTTTATTGATGCGCGGGCGGCGGGTTTACTGGAAAAGGGCGGCGGTCATGCTATGGCTGGCGGGTTTACACTCTTGCCTGAAAAGCTGGAGGAATTGCGCGAGTTTTTGAAGGCTCATATCGCAAAGCAAATGGAAAACACTGATACCAATGTGGAAATTACTATAGACGGAATTTTAACCGCTCGCGGAATTACAGTTGAGCTGGTTGAGCTGCTGCAAAATAAAATTGGCCCTTTCGGTCAGGAGCAACCCGAACCTGTGTTTATGCTGGAAAATGTCCGTATTCATAAGGCGGATATTCGCGGTGGCTCTCATATTAGCGTTATGCTTAGCGATTGGGAGGGTGGCTCTCGCATTAAAGCTATGGCGTTTAGAGCGGTTGATACTCCGCTTGGCGATGCTTTGATGAACGCAGGAACGAGCAGCTTTAATATAGTCGGGCAGCTAAAGATTAATGAATGGCAGGGGCGCAAATCTGCGGAAATGCATATTGTTGATGCTGTGGTTATGTGATTTTGTCATTGCGAGGAATAGACACCACAAATCGTTATTACTCGGCCTGTCCTCATCATATTCATTCGCGATGACGGATATAATTTTTATGGCTGAATTTCTGGCTCTACTGATTCTTGTGTGAAGCCATGATCTTCGCATATATCATCCATTGTTTCATCGGCTCTAACGGCTGCATTCTTACAAAATGTCTCTGTTTGCGTTAGGCTTAGAGCTGTTTTAATTTTAGCGGGCGGTCGCTG
Organism: Micavibrio sp.; assembly: GCA_027066695.1. Classification (GTDB taxonomy): domain Bacteria; phylum Pseudomonadota; class Alphaproteobacteria; order Micavibrionales; family Micavibrionaceae; genus UBA1672. The sequence goes on from JAMONE010000095.1 coordinate 2,501, forward strand.
CGTAACTATTTCGCTTGGCGCAGGGTCTTTTGGCAACGGCTCGATTGATTGTAGAATATAGTCTTTAGAATATAATAATGCTGCTGATACTACAACAGCGTATGTTGTACCATATTTAATAAAGGGTTGAGCTATACGAGGAGAAATTCCCTTCGTAACCTTAATACCCCTTTTTTTCATAGCATTTTTATGAT
>JAMONE010000096.1 GCA_027066695.1 Micavibrio sp.
TATGATTGGGCCAAATGTTGGTGATCTGATCGCCGAGGTCGTTGCCGTCATGGAATTCGAAGGCACAGCCGAGGATATAGCTCGCATTTGCCACGCTCACCCAACTTTGCCCGAAGTGGTGAAGGAAGCAGCTCTAGCGGTGCATAAACGCGCCGTGCATGTTTGATTTGGTGTGATGTAGGAATATAGTGCTTTGTTGCAAAATGTTGTGTTTTGTTGTATAATGTTGGTATATGTTATTTAAAGGATATGGACATGACTACAGTAAATTTATCTAATGAATTGGTTAGCGATGCAAAAAAATACGCAAATGTATATAGTCGCTCTACTCCTAAGCAAATTGAATATTGGGCTAAAATTGGTAAGGTTGTTGAGGAAAACCCAGATATTCCTTATACATTTATTCAAGAGGCCTTACTTTCTATGGAAGATTCTGAACCTGGTACACCGTATAAATTTACCGAAATCGAGTCTCCTGAATGGTATGAAAACCCTTAAAAATGAATATCATTGAAAAAGGTGAATTTAAACAGGCGACAAAAAAGCTAAAAAAGAATCAAAAATATGATCTGGATTCGGCAGTGAAAGAAATTGCAGAAAATATTTACAACGGACGCTTAAAAAGTGATGATTTAAAAGGCATTCGCGTTCATAAATTCAAGATGGTGAAGCAGCTAACTTTACTTGCTTATGAATATGAAGAAGAGCAAATAACACTCCACCTTCTTAAGCTGGGCACTCACGAGAATTTTTACCGTGATTTGAAGCGTTAGTTTTTTATTTTTTTGTTAAAATTAGTCGTTCTCAAGTTTTGAAAAGCTTGTCCAGCAACCAGAAACTCTGTCATCTCTTACTGTGCTGCACCAATGACTCGATACCAGTTCATCCTCAGGAGTTACGCGCGCATCCCTTCAGTTATTATTACTTTAAGTAGTCCCGTACACATCGTTAGCATAGCGGCAAGTACAGCACCACCAGTTAGTCAGCCAGCTATTCTACCAATTTTCATTATCACTCTTCAAATTATTCAGCTATTTATAGTAATTGCTATCAATATATGTCAATAAAAAATATTCCATTAAATGTCTGTAAATTATTATTAAAAACTTCCACTAACGCCCCCTTAATATTACGTTAATTGTTTTAGTAAAAATAAGTCAAATTCCAAAATAATGCAAGAATTATAGCTAATTTTAATTAAGAATATGACACTGTGTGATTGTTAATTCAAGTTTTCTTACCAAACAAAAACTCGGCTACATAATCAAGCTCGTAATTACCCTGCCCCATGGCTTTGTTATTCTCATCCAGCAAGATAATTTCGGGAACGCCCTCCCACGGCTTTACACCGAATTTTTTAAGGCTTTTGGCTAATTTCCACTCAGAGCCTTTATTCAGAATAATGCGGAAAGGGATTTCATCAAATTTCTTGATATAACGAGCAAACGCAGACTTATTTTCATCAACAGATATCGCAATTACAGAGCCTTCCTTTATGCGCTCCAAATCCATAATATGCGGCATTTTTTTAATACAATACGGACACCATGACGCATAAATTATAATAATGCGCCTTTGTCCCTTAACTTCCTTAATATAGCTGGCTATTTTATGCGCAGGAAGCTCGTAAATTTTATGGCTATTATCATCATCGGCCTGCACGGAAAAAGGCATTATTAACGCCATAAAGCATATTGATAAAACAATGTTAATTCTTGAAATCATATTTTAATCCTCTTGATTTATTACAATATAGCATAGATTTATATTCGAAAGATTAACAAAAATAGATACACATCTCTTGATTTTATTTTTTCACTATGGCACGAATATATTCTTAAATATTAACTCTTAAGAGGATAAATGAAATGCTTAAGAAAATCATTCTAACACTTGCCCTAACATTTGGAGGTCTTCTCATGACATCAGCAACACAAGAAGCACAAGCGGCTGATCCCGCAAATATTGTAAATATGGAAATATCAAGCGGCGGAACCGTTGTTATTGAACTGCTACCTGACATCGCGCCCAAACATGTAGAGCGCATAAAAACGCTCGCTGGAGAAGGCTTTTACGACGGTATTATTTTTCATCGTGTAATCAGTGGCTTTATGGCGCAAACGGGTGATCCTACAGGCACAGGCATGGGCGGATCAAAACTCGAAGATGTTCCTGCGGAATTCAGCCAGTACCCATATAAGCGCGGAACAATTGGCATGGCTCGCTCTCAAAACCCTGATAGCGCAAATTCACAATTCTTTATCTGTTTCACAGATAAGGGCTGTAGCTTCTTAACTGGTCAATACACCGTTCTTGGTCAGGTAACATCAGGCATGGAATTTGTTGATAAACTTGCCGTTGGTGAACCACCAGCAAGCCCTGATCGCATTGTTAAATTAACATTAGGCGAAGCTAAATAACTTTAGCATCCCCGACACGACTTGATCGGGGAGCTATCTAACATGGACCTCCTCTTTCGAGGAGATTTAAATGTCACATACTTACCCTAGCGATATAACTCGCAAGCAATTTGAAAAAATCCGTTATATTTTAGAAGATTCTCGCAAGAGCACTCGTCCACGAACCGTTGATTTATATGATGTTTTTTGTGGTGTACTTTATATTTTAAAAAGTGGTTGCCAGTGGCGAATGCTGCCAAAAGACTACCCTAA
>JAMONE010000097.1 GCA_027066695.1 Micavibrio sp.
TATCATTATTCGTTTTGGTGAATATGGTTATGATTCCGTAGAGGATACAGTGCTTTATCCCGATGAAACAGGTTATATTAGTCCACTATGCGGAGATATCCGTATTCCAGTTGTTGATTTAAGTGATCCCGGTGGTAATCTTGCATCGCCAAAACGCGGTGGCTCTGATGCGATGCTGCAATTTTATTACCAGCTTATTTTAGATCTTTGGTTCAATGATGACGATATGTTAATGTTTGCGCGCGCTTATGTTGAATCTGCCGTTGGTAGGGATGCTCATCATAGGGAGGGGTTTTGCGCCTTGCCTATATCTGGAACAGGTTCAGGTGTTGAGGGGTTTTATGCTACAGCTCTAGAATGTATAGGGTCTGCCCCCACTAAAGAGTGGAAGCAGGCAATGATAGATCAGTACCAAGAAAATCTTATTGATAGAATTCATGAGGCTTGGGGAAATTACGTTAATAATTCTATTTACGGAAATATGACTGATGATATCTTGGCTTATGGCTGGGGCGGTGCGGGTATTTGGTATAATAAAATTGCTGAGATTAATGGCGGTTGGATGGGCTCTGTCATGGCAATGCCAACTATGGACACCTATCCCCTTGCGATGGAACAGGTTCTGGAAGAAAAGAAAAAGCAAAATGAATCTATAAAGCATAACACGCGATTTGTTCCTACTGTTAAGGCGCAGTCTGGTGATTCATCTCCTACATTTGTAAAAATAGGAGAGCCATTACTAGGGGTTGCTGTGCCATTGGCAAAAGTCTATTCATATTGGAATTCAGATGTTAAAAACTTTGATAGCTCTACTCGCACAACGCATAAAAATATTTTTATGGACGCGCTTAATCGTTTGATGGGTACTGGCGGTATGGCTGCTATGCGGACATCGAATGCACAGTTACATCCCTTGGCTCAGCTTGTTATGGTTGGGAAGGGATTGGTTGATTCAGCCGTTATGAACTTGGCAGGCTCAACTGGATCGGCATTCCTTGGCGGTATGGCGGGAGCAATGGATGGGTATGATAAATCTGCCGCAGTTTTTGGCGCGGCAAGCGAGGTACTTCTTTCTACTGCATTTATGGGCTTAACGGCTGGATTTGTTTTATTCTATATCCTGCCATTCATGCCGTTTGTTTATTTCTATTTTGCGGTGGCTTCATGGATTAAGGCAATATTTGAGGCTATGGTTGGCGTTCCCTTATGGGCACTTGCGCATTTACGAATAGATGGTGATGGCTTGCCTGGGGAAGCTGCGCAAAATGGGTACTTTTTGATCCTAGAGATATTTATAAGGCCTATTCTAACTGTTGTTGGTTTGGTCGCGGCTGTTATTATTTTCTCTACTCAAGTTCGTATGCTTAATATGTTATGGGATTTAGTGACCGTAAATACTTCAGGGCATACGCCAACTGGTAATGATATATTGGGTATGTCTAATTTTACTGATGCGCGTTTTAGTCGCGGTATTGTCGATCAATTCTTCTTTACGGTGATCTACACTATTGTTTGTTATATGATGGCACTCGCTTCGTTTAAGCTGATAGATAAAATACCCGATAATATATTACGCTGGGCTGGATCTGGTGTGTCTGCATTTGGTGATATTAATCAAGATAATATAGATTCATTAAGTCGTTATGCTGCCATGGGTGGTATGACTATGGGGAATCAGGCTGCTGGCGCGGTTAAGAGCCTTGGCGGCGGACTTGGTAAAGTCACTGGCGGTGTTGTTAATAATGCGACTAAAGGGGAGGCTGGCGTAGCGAATCCAGCGACCAAATAATAAAGGATTTTAAGAATTGATAGTTTTAAATAGAATAAAAAGTGAGGCTCAATGTTTGGTTTATTAATGCCAGGTGGAATATTTCGTTACGTTGCAACGCCTGAAATTGGTTCAAGATTTCAAAGCTTATTCATGAGCGGGTTTCACTATGTTCCTTTCTTTATCGCAGTTGTCTATCAAATGGTTGGATTATTGCCGCGCTCTCACCCTTATTTAAATCAATCAAATTTAGGTAGATACGGGATAAGGCACGTTGTTTTTGAGGCAGCAAGCAACATAAAATTTGGTCTTAAAAATATAGATCAGATAATTATGTTTGCGGCTGTTTTAGTTGGGCTTGTTATATTTTTGGTGCAAATTCTATCGTTAGGATCATTTATGTTCCTACAGCCCGCCATAGCATCTATGCCAACTAATTGGGCTGGATTTTTTACTATAGAAAACCCCTTACATAGAAGTCAGGATTTAGCATATCAAATGCTGGATATGGTGTTTGGTGTTCCTCATCCTATTTTTCCTACACTTGGTTTTTTTGAATCATGTATTGGCTCACCTCTACCATGTCTGGATAATTTTGGTATTATCCCTGATATTGATTTATCATTAACCACCGTTCCAACTGGCATGTCAGGCCAATTCGGACCATTATCAAGCACTGCATATACGCAATTTCCGTTTCCTTATCATTTAGGTATGCATCGTTTATTCACTGTCTATAGTAACGGACTTTTGGTTATTGCGGTTATGATTACATCTTATTTTGTTGTAACAGTGGTTGCAGAAACGGCGCAAAGCGGTACTCCCTTTGGTAAGCGGTTTAATAAAACATGGGCTCCGTTGCGTATTGTTATCGCATTCGGTCTCTTGATGCCTTTGGGTTCTAGCCTTAGTATCCCTGGGCTTTTTGGGTATAGTGCTGGCCTTAATTCTTCTCAATATATAGTTTTATATGCCGCGAAATATGGGTCGGCGTTTGCATCTAATGGTTGGCGATTATTCAATGAAACATTAACAACCAGCTATTTAGGTGAGCCATCTAGCTTGGTTACTGTGCCTAATACTCCAGAATTAGGGTATTTAACACAATTTATGTATGTTGCTAGAGTTTGTAAGGCTGCAAGTGATTGGTATGAAAAACAAATATGGCTTAAGGAAGCCACTGCTAATCATGGAAATTTACCAGATGAGCGCGCTGTTCACATGTATGCATTATGGAAGAAGGATAGTGATGCAAATAATACATGGAAAGTGCCTGTTTCTGCTTTTTATAGTCTTTTAATTCTGAATAAGGATGCAGAATTTAATAATATAAGTTTTGTCTTTGGAATTAAGGGTGATAAATATACCGAGGATAGGAATAACGTCTCACCCGTTTGCGGTGAGCTTAACTTGCAGCTAACTGATCCAAGAATTGGTGGCGCAATTCCCTTTATATCAGCAGAGCCTGGCCCATTGATGGTGCAAGAGGCTTATTTTGATCTTATTAAATGGTTGTGGTATGTTGGAATTGTGCCGTTATCACAGCCACCTATTCCACCAGAAATACTAGCAGCAGGTAGACGCCATTTAGAAGTTGCAGGGCGTAAAACTGAAGGCCTTGGCATACCTCCTACTGATAATATTAGACTCAATTCTGAATATGTTCAGGCCATTAACAATAGTATGACAACATTTATGGAAGGCCGTATTGCCACGGCCGTAGATAGTCAAGCGGGTAGCACTAGATTAACGGCTAATGTTAATGATGATTTACCGCTTCTTTCTAGTAAGGGGTGGGCTGCTGCGGGACTTTGGTATAACCGCGTGGCTGAAATGAATGGCTCTTTAATATCGGCAACATACGCCGTTCCGACAATTATAAAATATCCTGCTATTCAAGAAGAAGTCTCCTCTCTTAAATTGAAATATAATAAAGAGGTGGATGAAGATGATCAACATAAACCTGAGGCAACTGGTATTGCTGGTATAGCACATCTTTTGAAAGATGCGCATGGTTTTGAATTTGCCCAGACATTATATACAGCAGAATATGAATGGGGCACTGGCGGTGTTACCAAGGAAAAGCTGAAAGGCAATGCATTTTTGGATGCTATATCCTCGATATTGGGACTTAATGGTTTATATGATATGCGCAAAAATCCTGATGCGCATCCTTTGGCAATGCTGGTTGGTATTGGCCGCTCTTTAGTTGAAAGTGCGATAAAATCACTTGGCTATGCTGCGATAGCATCAATGTTTGCGGCCTCTGGTGTGGCTGGAGCTTTGGGGACAATATCGGCGAGTTTCTTTGTTTCAATTGCAATGATGGGGTTAACCGTTGGATTTGTTCTGTTTTATGTTGTGCCATTTTTGCCGTTTATCTATTTCTTCTTCGCTGTCGGTGGATGGATAAAAGGTATTTTTGAAGCTATGGTTGGTGCGCCATTATGGGCGTTGGCTCATATCAGAATTGATGGTGAAGGCCTTCCTGGGCAAGCTGCTATGAACGGCTATTATCTTATATTTGAGGTGTTCTTAAGACCTATTTTAATCGTGTTTGGGCTGCTTGCGAGTATATCTATATTTTCTGCACTAGTTAGTGTCTTAAATATTATATTCTCGGTCGTAACATCAAATGTTGGTGGTTTTGATAAATCAGCAGAGATGGATCCTTCTATTGTTATAAAAGCATTGAACTTTTCTAAATCCAGAATTGATGAGTTTTTCTTTACCGTTATTTACGCAATCATAGTTTACCTGATAGGTATGTCATCATTTAAATTGATCGATAATATACCGAATAATATCTTAAGATGGATGGGGCAAAGTGTTGCTACATTTGGTGATCAGCGTGAAAATCCTGCTGAAGGGCTGGTGTCAAAAACTACTGTTGGATCGCAGCAAGCCCTATCTAAGATTGGTGGCGGGCTGCAATCTGCTGTTCAGGGAGCTGGTAAAGTTGGATCGTAATTTTTACTTAATATTTACTAACGAAGTGATTTAATGGCTATAACCAAAACAAATATTGCACGATATAGTATGCTACCGGGGTTAGTGCCTCGGTTGCGTACTTTTATTGGCTCTGGTTTTGCTTTCTTGGCAGGATTGATGGCAGTAATATATCATAATGTTGGATTGATTCCCTCTGGGCATGAATATTTAAAGCCTGAAAATTTTGGTCGTTATGGCATAAGGCATGTGGTTGCCGAAGCTGGTAATAATCTGATCTTTAAAAAAGAACATATTGACCAAATATTTATATATTTTACAATATTAATTGGCCTTGTAATTGTTCTTATGCAATTTATTTTGCTGGTGGTATCTATGGTTATGAGCCCTGTGATGGCGAGTAATTTTTACTCTATGTTTGTAGAAACTCCAATTGGGCATACGTCTGCGCAAGATATTGCATTTGTTGTGTTGGATAATGTTTTTGGCATTAAATCAATGTCTGGTGATGACACGGCAGGAGGGTTTTTCAACTCATGTATATCTGATTTGGGAACAGCTTGTGAGGATATGTATGGTAATATTATACCATCTCCTACATCTTATCCGCTTCCTATGCATATTGCGTTACATAAAATGCTCCATTTTTATAGCTTGGGTATAGCCTTTGTCGCTGGCGCAATAATTATTTATTTCGTTATAGCCATAGTGGGTGAAACAGTTACATCAGGCACGCCATTTGGGCGGCGTTTTAATAAAGCATGGTTTATTCCAAGACTAATCGTATTTTTCGCATTGATTGCCCCTGTGAGTGTTACAGAAAATAATGCGGGGGTTAATGTTGCGCAAATGTTGGTATTTACAGTTGCTAAGGCTGGCTCTAATCTGGCTACTAATTCGTGGCTTAAATTTAATGATGAAGCAACTGTGGCAACATCTAATTTCCTTGGAAAAGAGCAATCGATGCTAGCTTTTGGTAATACACCAGAAGTTGGTGGATTAGTGCAGTTTATGCATGTTGTGCGTATGTGTATGTATGCAGAAAAACTCCTTAATGGTATCACTGTGCTTCCTTACATTGTTAGAGCGCATAATAGTGATAGTTCCTCGGTTAGATTAAGTAATGGCACTATTTTTGCTGGTGGCATGGCTGGTATGGGCGGAACAACTGATGATCATATTGATTTTATTTCAACTAGTTTTGAAAAGGCAGTTGAATTTTCAAGATATAATACTGTGATTTTGCGCTTTGGTCACAGAAACCCTCCGCTTTTTAATATTTTGGATTTATTAAATGATCCTATTGGCGCATATGATGGTGAATGGGGATATGTTGAGCCAACATGTGGAGAGCTGCAATTTGATATAACATCACTTGATCCATATATAATTGGATATGGCGCAATTTTAGGAATTCAGGAAAACCAGTATTTATTTATTCGCGAGCAACTTACCAATGTTGATCCGATGATGGATACTACGGCGCTTTGTATGGTAAGATCAATCGTGCCTTATGATATGGATGCTTCATGTTTAAGTGATAGCTACACTGTAACATCTTCTGGCGCACCGTATAATTTTGGGCATACGTCTACTACAAGCTGGTTAACGGGTAAGGCTATTAGAGCCTCTATGGAAAGGGCAAAGTCTAAAAGTAGATTTTATATTTTTGGCGAAGAAACAGATTGGGGGACTTATTCCCAAACAGGAACAAGTATAGTCAATGATATTAAAGTGGCACATGAGACTGCAACTTACGAGAATAACCTTCTTATGCCCGCAGCAATAAGAGCAAGAGGCTGGGCTGGTGCAGCGCTTTGGTATAATAAAATTGCTGAAATAAATGGTATAAACGCCGCAGCCATACAAAATATGCCAAGGCCATTTAAATACCCCAAGGTAATGGAACAAATTGCTGTGCAACATAAGGCTAGTGATGCTAATTATTCATATGTAGATAGATTTAACCCCCGCCTTCAAAGTGGACAATTGGCAAATTTACCACGCCCTAGCGATCAAGCTCTAGCAGCGGCACTTTATAATGACTTTACTTTTTGGGCTACATCGTCTGCTCAGGAAGGCGTTCAGACAAGAGCGTCTAAAAATGTAATTCTTGATACCATTAATATGATGTTTGGAACACAAGGGTTATTAAATATTTTAGAAAATAAAGGCGTACATCCTTTGGCAATGCTTAGCTATACAGGAAGAGCGATGGTTGATGCCTCTTTAAGAAATTTATTTGCTGGAGTTGTCGGTCAAGGTGTAGGCCAGCTTTTGGGTGATAATATGGCAGGAAATTTAGCCGAAGCAATCGGAGGATTTCTTGTTCAGTTAAGCTTAGTTGGTCTTTCTATTGGATTTATGCTGTTTTATATTCTGCCATTAATGCCGTTCATTTACTTCTTTTTTGCATTTAGCGGCTGGATAAAAAGTATATTCGAAGCAGTAGTGGCAATGCCTTTATGGGCAATTGCGCATCTTAAATTAGATGGGGAAGGGCTTCCTGGGCCATTAGCAACAAACGGATATTTCTTACTTTTTGAGATATTGTTAAGGCCAACATTAATTATATTTGGGTTTTTGATAAGTATTTCCCTGTTTTCTGCTCTAGTGAATACACTGCATGATGTATTTCATGTTCTAACATTAACGGCATCAGGTTATGATATGGAGGCTGAAATATTTACGGCGTCGACCACGTTGTCGGGTGGCTCTAATACTATGGCTTATTGGCGCAGTCCGCTTGATGAGCTGTTTTATACTGTGATATATACAATTCTTGTTTATATGATTGCGCTGTCTTGCTTTAAGCTTATTGACGAGATACCGAATAATATTATGCGTTGGATGGGTGTAACCGTCAGTACCTTCCGTGAAACTGCGGGCGATCCTGCGGGTGAGCTATCTGGTAAGATGTATAGAGCAACTCAAATGACAAATGCGCAAGTAACGCAGATGGTTGCACGTATTAGAGGAACATCATCTGGTACGGAGCTGTCAGATGCTATGATGATAAATACAGTGGGTAATAAAGTCTAATCTTCAGGACGCAAATGCGCCAAAAGCACTTCGATTTTACCGCCGCCGCGTTGTATTACAGAGGAAAAATCAGATCGCTGTGTCATGGCCATGCTTACGCCTTCGACCATAATATCAATTATTTTTAGCTGGCCGTCCTTTTTCTTGCGTACACGCCAGTCTATATCGATTTTAGCGCCTGTTTCTGGTATAAGGACAGAAGAAACCATAATGTCAGCTTTACCTGTAGGAATTGTCGAGATGAGCTCTATTTGTTGTCCCTTATAGTTACTAAAGCGTTTTGAATAAACTTCTACTATCATGTTTTCAAATAGCTTTAGATATTCATTTTGCTCAGATTTTGTGCTGGTGCGCCAATATCGCCCTAGAGCAAATCTTGCAATGCTTTTCATATCAAAACTACTTTGAAGAAGATCTTTAAATTCTTTGTTACGTTTTTCACCCGATAGATTTTCATTGGATAAAATCCCTAGACCTTTAGTTGTTAAGTCAGAAACGAATTTATGCGCACCAATTTCAAGCTGTTCATTCTTTGCTGGTATCATATGTTTAGCAACATTTTGCGATTGGTTGTTGCCTTGAAATGCAAGTGATGATGTCGATATAGATATCGTAGCAATAACACTTAACGATAAAATAGTCTTATAATATAACAAAGAATTCTCCTGTGGTGATATATAAAAATAACCCTTATTTATAGTATAAAGGGTTATTTATTGAAATTCAAAATACTATATTCATAATTTCTTATTCATCCTCATAATAAGGAAATGCTGGAATAGTGGTTTGCGCAGTGCCTTTATGATCATTTATTAATGCTTTACGATGTTGGTAATAGGTTGAGCGCACTGCTGCATAATAATCGATAGAGCTATTTTCCAAATCATTTAGCGTATCCATAAGCGAATCCCTGATATCTAAATGATCCATCATAAATTTACCTGTATATTCTAATTGTTTATCAGTATTAAATGCATATACACGCAAAGGATCGGCTAGATAGTCTGTAATATATCCGCCGTAATCACGTAAAGATGATGGACCAATAAATGGAAGAACCATATAAGGGCCATGGTCTACGCCCCACACGGCTAGCGTTTGTCCGAAATCTTCATATTCATATTCGATGCCTTCATATCCTGCGACATCAAAAATCCCGCCAAGGCCAATAGATGTATTAATTGTTGCGCGAAGCAAAACATCACGCGCCCCTGATAAATCGCCCTGTAATAATTGATTAGCAAATATCATCGGGCTTTTTAAATTACGTAAGAAATTGCGGATACCGCTTCTTGCTGCTCTTGGTGTTACGGCTCTATAACCTTTAACAATGGGGTGTATGATATTACTATCAATAGATTGGTTAAATGCCATCATCTGTCTATTTGAATTTTCCATCGGATCATGAATAACAATGCCCCCTTCATATATATCATTAGATGTCATGCTTGAGCATGAGCTAAGAGCTAAACTTGAGAATGCAACAAGAAGTAAGTTTGAATAAAAAGAGCTTGATGCATCCTTTTTATTTTTAATAGATGAAATGATATTCATTATAAAAACCTTTGTTATTATTCGTGGTGGAAATGATTACACAGAGAAAGACTACATATACTTAAATATCATCTATTGGTTATTAATTAGTTAAATTATTATCACAAATCAAGAGATATATTGATTTAACCATCTTCCATGTTCATCATAACCGCCAACCCCAAAAGAAAAGAGATCAGGGCGGGCGCCCATGCGGCTAGTGCCACTGGTATTTGGTGTGAAGAACCTAACGCTTGTAAAAAGCTTGAAAGAAAGAAAACCAAAAACCCTATGAATACTCCAGTTGCGATCATAGCAAAGGTAGCTTTTGACCTTGGAGGGCGCATAGATACGCTTGCGGCAAGCAGTATCATGGCACAAAACATTAATGGTTGTGAGAGTAGATTATGATAGTAAACCTTTAATCTGGTGGCATCAAAGCCTGTTTGTTCTAATGTCTTTATATATGCGGGAAGCTTCCAAAATGACATGCTTTCAGGCGAAGCAAAGCTTTCCTTGATATCTTGCTTTGTTAAAGTTGTTGGCAGTTGATAGCTGTCTTCTCTTGCTGGACGAGAATAATCTTTATGGATTGTTATATCATTAAATCGCCATAAATTATCTTCCAATGTTGCTGTTCTCGCGTCAATACGCTGTAAGAAAGTATTTTCATCCGTGAAATATAAGATCGTGACATTCTTTAAAATCCACTCAGGCTGCTTAACTTTTTGTGCATGTAGTATGATATAGCCACTTATCAAATCATTATTTTCATCCGCGCGATTATCTGATTCTATGCGTATAGCTTGCTTTAGCCAAAGTCCTTCTTTAAATACCGCAATATGATTTTTTTGACGTTTTAAATGCGTGCGCTCAAGCTGTTCGAATTTTCCGACAAAAACTGCGCCAATCGGGTTTATAACAGTCATTTGCATTATTCCAAATATAACGCCAACAGCGGCAATAGGCAGTAAGAATTGCCAAATCGAAAAGCCAGATGCGCGCACAACAATCAGCTCATATTTACGGGTGAGCTGCCAAAATGTAAACATTGCGCTGAATAAAACAGCAAAAGGAAATAATGTCTGACCAACCTCGGGAAGCTTTAAAAGCCCCATTTGTAATACTAATATTATAGGGATATCGGCATGCTTGCTGGCGCGGCGGATTAGTTCGACAGTATCAAATAAATAGATAATAGCCAGTAACGCACCAAGCAATATTAATAGATTAATGACATATTTTTTAGCAAGATAAGCACTTAATGTTGGCGTGATTTTCATGATGTCACCTCTTTTTTTGTATATAAAAATTGACGACGGAATTTCTCGCTAAAACCACTTAGCATGAATAGCGAAACTAATATTGGCGCAAAAACCAATATATACATTAAAGCCAGCCCACCACTATGATTTTGGGCAAGGTTATATGCGGTAAGGAACAGTCCTTGAGTAATCATAACAGTAGCAATAGCAACGCCAATCCGCATACTCTGCCCGCGCCTGTCAACAGGGCCAAGCAGTAGGATTGTTAGTGCAATTAACGGAAATGCCAAAGCGAGCAGCGGGCTAGTGAAGCGGCGATGCAATTCAATAGAAAATTCGCTTAAATTCTCAACATTACGCGCAATGCTTAGGTCGGGGTTTAGTAACTGCGCCATTGTGCGCTCATCAGGTTCTGCCCATCTTTTGCGCACCGCTGCGCTTTCGGGTAAATCTATGGTGTAACGATCAAATGTTAGTTTCTGCAAAATATTTGTTTTCGGGTTGTAGGTTTGTCTTGAGCCGTCAAAAACAACAACTTGTTGCTCTTTATCATTTATAATAATCATGCCGCGCTTGGCAAGAACCGTGGATGGAGGGCTATTTTTATCGCGTGTATCATGAATCATTAAACCTGCCAAATCACCGTCTTTACTTTTCTCTTTTATATAAACGGTAAGCCCCTTGCCTAGCTGATTAAAAACCCCTTCTTTAAATAGCAAACTCGAAAAATCTGCTTTTAGCTCTTGGCGCATTTCTTGCATTTTGGCTAATGACAAAGGGGCAATCCACATTGTTATTGACCATAAAAGCAATGTTGCTAACATCCCGATAATAATTGCTGGCCTTGCAAGCGCAAAGGATGAATATCCAGTTGAGCGCATGGCGATTAGCTCTGTATCTATTGTCATTTTATTATACAAGAACAAGGTAGATGCCATAACCGACAGAGGCAGTATGACTTCGAAAAATCTTGGCAGAGCCAGCATTGTTAAAATAAGAAAAGCACCACTGGATGAGCCAGCATCGATAACAATCTCTAAAAACTTAAGTGATTGCGTCAGGAAAATGACAAGCGCAAGTATAACGGCGATAAAGGCCGTCGCGATAAATAAATTTTTAAAAAGATAATAGTCAAAAATTTTCATACTGGTCATTTCGTTGCTGAGATTATACTATGAAATTACCTCAAAGCGAGCATCATTACTTATTCGTACTTTATAGCATTTAGGAACATATTATGACATTGGATATTTCATTTTCAAAAGCTCCCCATAAAAATACAGAAGCAGCGGTTTTATGTTTCTATAATAATAAAGAGCCAAGCCCCTGCGTTAGCTCGCTAAACTACGAGTTCAGTGGATTTGTAGACCATGTTCTTGAAAAAAGCAAAAGCTTTCAGGGTAAATTTGGCGAGGTCGAAATATTGATGCTGCCTGATGGTGCGCCTTATCATTACGTTGTTTTGCTGGGCTTAGGGGAAAAAGGCGATATAGAAAATATATCTGCGGAAAAATTGGGAGGTAAGCTATTAGTTGCTATTGAAGCTCGTAAAATAGAAACAATAGAGTTTTATTCTGATAATGAGCATCCCCAATGTGCTGAAATCTCTGTGCATATTGCGGCAGGGATGAAGCTGCGTTCATATAAATTTGATCAATATAAATCACCAAAGCCTGCCGCCGACAAAACCATAACATTGAATAAAACGCATTTCGTTTTATTTGATGATGATTCGGCAAATGATTTATATGCTGAGCAAGCAGCAATTATAGAGGGTACATTTTGGGCGCGTAACTTGGTTAATGAGCCGCCAAATGTGCTATATCCTGATGCTTACGCCAAAATTAT
>JAMONE010000098.1 GCA_027066695.1 Micavibrio sp.
CGCGGAGCCATAATCTTGCAATGCATTTTCAACATTAGTTACAGACGAATCCAGTTTGCCGACGGCATTATCGAGTTTATCTAAAGCAAATTTTATTGATGACACGTGTAAAAAATCCCTAATTTAAAATAATATTTAATTTTGTTCATTATGGAGGATGGCCTGATGCGGTCAAGGCTATATAAAAGAATTTACCTATTAAACCACAAGAATTTGACGCTTATGCTTGACCTTAAGCTTACAAAAATGCATGTTAATTTCAAAATTATACTACTGATATTATTTAGGTGAGAATAAATGACTAATGCAAATATGAAAGACATGGCTAATGCCATTCGCGCACTATCTATGGACGCGGTGCAACGGGCAAATTCAGGGCATCCTGGTATGCCTATGGGTATGGCTGATGTTGCCACGGTGCTTTATTCGAAATTCCTGAAATTCGATGCAAAAAACCCTACATGGGCAGATCGTGATCGCTTTGTTTTGTCTGGCGGGCATGGATCTATGTTGCTTTATGCTGTGAATTATTTGACTGGCTATGAGAAAATCACCCTTGAGGAGATCAAGAATTTCCGTCAAATGGGCGCAATTACCGCTGGCCACCCCGAGGTAGAGCAAGATGCAGGGATCGAAACCACCACAGGCCCGCTTGGGCAAGGAATTGCAATCGCCATAGGAATGGCATTGTCAGAGCGCATATTAAATGCTCGTCATGGCGATGATGTTATGTCTCATCACACTTATGTCATGTGCGGAGATGGCGACATGATGGAGGGGATAAGCCACGAGGCTTGCTCGCTCGCGGGTCATTTAAACCTCAATAAGCTAATCATGCTTTATGATGATAACGGCATATGCATTGATGGCAAAACCGACCTTACCTTTATTGATAATACGCCAATGCGTTTTAAAGCTTATGGCTGGGACGTGCAAGAAATTGACGGGCATAATTATGGCGAGATAGAAGCCGCTATTGCTAAAGCTAAAACAACGGATACCCCTTCGCTTATTTGTTGCAAAACCAAGATAGGCTTTGGCGCACCAACTAAAGAAGATAGCAGCGCAGCCCACGGCGCACCTCTTGGAGTTGACGAGATCAAAGGCGCACGCGAGAATTTAGGCTGGGCGCATGGTGAGTTTGAAATCCCTGCGGATATTTTGGATATGTGGCGCGAGATTGGCGCAAGGCATAAAGCCACAAGCAATAATAAGCCGCTTATTGATGATTTAGATATTTCCTCTATCATTAAAGAGCTGAAAGATAGCTTTGCAAGCGATAAACCGAAGAAAGCTACGCGCCAGACCTCGGGCATGGTACTTGAAAAATTAGTCGCGGCTAGCAATGCGTTAATCGGTGGCTCTGCTGATTTAACTGGCTCTAACAACACTAAAGTGAGTGCATCTAAGGTTATCAACAAAGAAGATTACTCAGGCAATTACATTAATTACGGCGTGCGCGAGCATGGCATGGCGGCGATTATGAACGGTATGGCTTTGCACTCTGATCTTATTCCATATGCGGGAACATTTATGCAATTCGCCGATTACTCACGCCCTGCTATTCGCTTGGCAGCACTAATGGGTGTGCGGGCTATCCATGTTCTAACTCATGACTCAATTGGCCTTGGCGAAGATGGGCCAACGCATCAACCTGTCGAGCATCTAGCGGCTTTGCGAGCTATTCCAAACACTTATGTTTATCGTCCATGTGATGGAATCGAAACTGCGGAATGCTGGGAGCTTGCGATTAATAATAAAACTGCGCCCGCCCTGCTTGCTCTAACCCGCCAAGGCTTGCCAACTTTATGTGAAAGCAAAGCGGACAACCAATCTGCTAAAGGTGCTTATATATTAAAGGAAACCAGCGGTACACCTGAAATCACGCTATTTGCTTCTGGCTCTGAAGTTGAGATAGCTAATGAGGCTTATGAGCATTTCGTAAATGCAGGCAAGCAGGTTCGCCTTGTTTCTTGCCCATGTCTTGATTTGTTCTGGGAGCAAGAATCCGAATATATTCAAAATTTTATTTGCAATAATAGTGTAAAGCTTGCTATAGAAGCGGGCATACGTCAAAGCTGGGATCGATTAATCGGCGGGCATGGCATATTTATAGGAATGGACAGCTTCGGAGCGTCCGCCCCTGCGAATGAATTATATAAGCATTTTGGTATCACAAGCGATGCCATTATAGAGCGCGTCGAAAAGGCTCTGAAAAATAAAGGGTAATAAAAAATGGCTATACCGAATAAAAGGATAAGTCCCGCATTTGCTGGCGCAGCTCGTAGAGCTCCTGCGGCTGCCAAACGCCCTCCTCCAGCTATAAAAGCAGCTGGCCCAAGAATGAAGTAATCATATCAACGAAAGACATAAATAAATGACCATGAAAATTGCTATTAACGGCTTTGGGCGCATTGGACGATTAACCGCACGCGCAATATTAGAAGCAAAACGCGATGATATCGAAATAGTAGCAATCAATGATCAGGTGGTAATTTCTTTCCTCTTCTGAAATATGATTCAGTGCATGGACGCGCTCCCTTTAGTGTAGAGCGTGATGGCGATGACTGGATGATATTAGACGGCAAACGCATTCGCCGCTTTCGTAACCGTAATCCTGAAAATCTCGATTGGGGCAGCGTTGGCACTGATATT
>JAMONE010000099.1 GCA_027066695.1 Micavibrio sp.
ATTACTTGTTATTTCATTTACAATTAGAGCGATATATCGAAAACTAAAAAAATAAAAATTGGGGCTAACTCTTACCCTGTCTTATTTGTAACCGCTCACCCATTTAAAGCCTTTTTGAAACTGGGGAAAGCTTCGATATCTAAAAGGTGCGCGGGTTCTATGTTTGATCTTCGCCATAAAAAATCGCCCTCGTATTTTCACCTTATTT
This sequence comes from Micavibrio sp., assembly GCA_027066695.1. Taxonomy (GTDB): domain Bacteria; phylum Pseudomonadota; class Alphaproteobacteria; order Micavibrionales; family Micavibrionaceae; genus UBA1672. The sequence goes on from JAMONE010000099.1 coordinate 209, forward strand.
ATTGGCGGATGGTAAGGATTAGACAAGTATTTTCCCGCCATTTCGCGGCGCGTGTAATAGGGTAGTTTTTGAGCAAGGATAGGGGGGCAGTTCTTACCCGATATCATTAAAATTTGCTTATCCTCTGGCAAGTTCAACACCTCATCAGGTGTCAAAAGCATTCGGGCTTGTATATCTTGGTGGGTGATGTTTTCTTGGTGATGTAGGGCATCATAGGCGGCGTAAATTGGGTCGTTACCTTCCAGCATAGCCTTTGCCGCATGTAGCTTGGCTCTGGCTGCTCCGCGCTGTTTTCTATGGTCGTCATAGTGCAATGTTTGACTACCGAGCATTTGACTAACGAGCTGCGCGGTTTCCAAATCACGCACTCCAAAAAATTGGCGTGTCTGTCCACTACCTAAAAAGGTTGTGATAGCTTCCTTGCCATAGTTTTGCGCGATTTGTCCTATATCTTGAAATACAGCCCATGCACGATTGCCCCCACCGCGCCCATAAGTAAAGCATTTGAGCAGTTCAGGGAAGTTTCCAAGCTGCCCCGCTTCATCGACTAAATAAACAACGCCTTTAGCTTGTGGGGCACGTTGCTTGTAAAGCATGGCTATAGCGAATACTAAGCGGGTCATTGCTGCGTATTGTTGGGTAAATTCAGCCGGAATCATCAAATATATTTTTGCTGGCTTTTTATCGCACAGCACAGATAAAGAAAAATCCCCGCCTTGCAGCATGTCCACAATGGCAGGCTCGCCCATGAAGCTAAAAGCGTTGTATATGGTACTCATAAAGCCCGTAAACTCTTTCGGGGCTTTATCCTGCTTGTGGAGGATCTCCCCCGCCACTTGTGCAATGTCACTATGTCCGCTTTGCTGCATGATTTTGGCAATCTTCGCAAATTTTGAAGAATTGCCCTCGATCATCATTACCAGATTGTAGAGCTGGGGCAGGGATGTTGAGCCGTTCATAATCACGTCAAACTTTTGTAGGGCATCAATCCAACGCTGACCGCCTAACTCAAAATGTTGACCCGCCGCCGCTCCAGATAGGGGGATAAAATTTTGAGCTATAACTTTGCTGTCACTGTGCAATGTCGGGCTGTCTACCTTCAATATGTCCAGTGGGTTTAGCTGGTGGCAGGGTAGGGCATGAAGCGCAAAAGGATTTAAGCAATAAGCTTTAACACCTAAGCGGTGTTGATTGTATAAAGACACCGCCGCCGCTTCGCCCTTGGGATCATTAATCAGCATCGCGCCGCGATACTGGCAAACATTATAGATCAGAACATCGCGCCCCTTACCGCTTCCCGCGCCGCCTATCGTGATGATCGGCGCGTCACCTTCAACATATAAGGGAGAATTATTAAAATAACCAAGCTGCACACCGGCGGGGCGATTTAATCCTGCTTGGCTAATGTCGGACTGGCTCGCCCATTTTGCAGAGCCAAAGCGATTAGCCGCGTAATAATTATTACAATATGTCATACCGTGCCACCTAATTTTCGTTGTGAGGTGGCATTATTACCAAGAAAAGCTGATAGAAATTTCTCTTGCTGCTCATTAGAAAAGCTATCTTTATGCTCGATAAATTTATCAAATAAATATTTCTGCTTTTTAACCGCTGCACGCTGTTCCAAGGCGTGTTGCTGTTCTAGTCTTTCTTCCATAATCTTGCATTGCTTAACCTGCATATCTGCAAATACTTCTGATATATGCTGTGCTGCTCTAATGCCATAGAACAGAATAACGCCAGCAACAACAGACAAAATGAAAAGTATAACCATCGGCTTGCCTGATTTCTCCCAAAATACTAGCATTGCCTTTGAATCTATTTCGGCAAGCATGACCTGCACTTTTGAGGAAATTTCCGCCAGCTCCTTATCCGCCAGAATACGCGCATTCAAAGCATATTTTTCAAATCGCGTTTTTTCTTCTTGTATCCTAATTCTAGTCGCGTTATCACTCGCTGCTTTTTGTGCATTTGCTTCAATTTGTTTTTCTATAGTCGCCTTTTCGTTGTTGCTCATGCAGCCAATTAAAACCAAAGGGATTAAAACTATAATGAATAATTTTTTCATGTCGTTTACTCCTATCTAAGACCGCTAACAATGGATTTCGTGGCGCGGCGCAACAAAACCATTGTTATCAGGCTAAGAGCCGCGCTATAGACAAGACCGCAGCAAACAAACCACCACAGGATTTCAAAAAAATCATTGAAACCAGCGGCAAGCGTTGCAGACATAAACCCCACAAAATAGGGTGATGTCCATGCAATCAAAGTGGGGGCTATAACTAGGGTGATCGCTATTGATAAAATTATGGCGAATGCATCAATAGCTTGAACAAACAACGATTTAGGGGGAGATTGAGATTGTGGCGTGTTTTGTGACGGTTGGTCACTATGGTCATATTCAGACATATAAAACCCCTCTTTTCGCTTGAAAGCGAAAAATTCAATAGATGAATTTTAGAGAGGATGCACCCTATCTTTGTAAGGGTATAATATACGTTACATAACGTACAGTCAAACGTTATGTAACGTTATGTAACGTTATTTAGTCGCTCGGAAGATATTCGGCAATCTCTGGTACTTCTGAAAGAATTTCTGAAAGAAGAAGACTGGAGGATTTAGATTGTTCTTTTGCTGCTTTGTTAAGTGCTGTTTTTAAGTCAGGGGAAAGTGAAAAATTTGTTCTTACTGTATGCTGACCCTTTGGGCGTTGCTGTATTACTTTTTTCCCATTAGGCATAATTCCCTTACTTTCTCGCAACTTGCGCGGGGTCGGCTGCTCTGTTGCGCTATCCTTATCTACTATATCTGCTTGAAAATTGTCAAGAAAATAATTTCTTACAGGCGTGTAAGACTCTGGCAAATAAGAGCCAAGAGCCACATTATCATCTAGCGGATAAAGTATGTCGTAAGTATCAGGAAAACTACTTTCTTCGGACTGGTGATGTTTCACTAAGCTAATCTCTCCAAGGATGCCTAAACTAATAATGTGCCTCTATGGTCTATTTTTCAAGCACCTAACGCCAATTTGTCGCACTATTGGGCAATATTTACCATAATAACCCCCCCTCATTCCTATTACCGCTCAATATCAGGCGTGGGGCTATCCTTATCGGGGCTATCAATTTCATGGTCTGATTGCTCCATGATACGATTATAATGCTCCTCTAAGCTCTCCTGTAGCTCTGTTTCTGCTTCTGCCGGTGTCTCCATTGCCGCCTGATAATCTTCTCTTAAATTACCGAGCCGAGCCGCTTCATCGCGCGCCGCAAGTTCTTCAATACTAATATTGAGCTGCTGCGCTCTGGCTGCATCGGTTTCGGCTTGGCTTACATTAGCCGTGGTTTCCCATTTGCCGCGTGAGGGGGTGTCTTTTGTGTCATTGCTCATAGTTAAACCTTTATCCGAAAGGGTAGGGCGGGGCAGTTCTTGCTGCTGTTGCTCTTCATGTTCGGGCAGATTAACGGCGCGTTTGTCCTGTTTATGCTCGCGCTCAATAGTAGCAATTTGCGCCGCCTGTGCCTTGCCTTTCTCGGTTTTGGTATTAACTACGCCTTTAAGCTCTGCCGCACGCTCTGGGCTTGCCTGTGCTTGCTGTAGCAGTTTTTCTTCTTGCTCGGTGCGGGTGTTCTCGATGGCGTGTAAATCTTCTTTTTGTTCTCGGCGCAACGTGTCGCGCTGCTGCTGATGAGTTCTTTTAAGTTGCTGTATCCGTGAATTATCATATTTTGATAAATGCCCTGAACCTTCATCACGGCGCATTATTGCATCACTAATATTTTCGTCACGCCATACAAGCTCTTTCCGCATTTCATCGCCATAACGTAAACGAACAAAAAACGCTTTCAAGCCTTTTTCTCCTAACTCCTGCGCTACTTTGTTTTTTTCTGTCTGTTGATCTCCTATGTATTTATTCAACCGCTCCCGCGTAGCTTTTTGATCTGTAGTAAGTTCATTTTTTAAACGCACGACAAGCGCGGCTTTTTCCTTAGTCTGCGCGGTTTTCAAGTCCGCCCATTCTTGGCGAACTTCCTTTAACCGAACAAAACGCGGAATATTAAGCTTTTCAAGTTTTTCAGATAAAACCGCGTTTTCTTCCTGCTCTTTAGCATGAGCAAGCGCGGCGGCTTCTATTCGCTTGTTTTGCTCGGTTTCGTATCTGTCGCGGTCAAAGTGTTCGGGCTGCTCTGCGGTGGTTTCTGCGGCATCGGTCGCGCTTCCCATCTGTCGCAGCTCGTCAACCATTCCTCCACTGGTTGCCTGTCCAGAAGACAAACTATCAATGTCATTTTTTCGCCCCTGTCCTTCTTGTGTCTCATCCAGCCAGCCGCGCAAATCTTGCAATGGGTTTCTCGCCAGTTGTAAGAACTCGTTTGCAAGCTCTGCGGTGGTTTTTTGCGTGTAAGAATTTCCGGCACTTCTTGGGGCGGTGGCGACTCCCTCTTCTTTTGCTTCTTCGTTGAATTTTTGTCTGACTGTTGTTTTTTGGTTTTCTTCTTGGTCAAGTTTTTGGCTTTCTCTTTGGGTTTGTTGCTCTTTTTCTATACGGCGGTTTTCTCTCTCAATTTCTAGATTAATGACATTAATATCATTATTTAATTTATGATAATTATCATTTGCAGCTTGTACTTTTCTGTTTTCTTCTCCGCGCTCGGAAAGTTCCCCGCGCCGTTCCATCGCCGTAGCCTTAACCCCCATTTTTTTAGTCGGCTCAAGGTCAATGCCCCGTGTCTCAAAACTTAAATGCTCGGTGTGAACATCCAGCTTTTCACGCTCTGCAATAATATTCATTTGTTTAGCTGTAAATTCACGCAAAGCTTTTATTTCTAATGTACTGCGCTGGAATTTCTCACCGTCTATAGTTATCTGGTCTTTATTCAAATCACGGTATTTTGTCCGCTCCCAACCGTCTTTGCTGTTTTCATCAAAGCCCCGCGTAGTAAACAAAATATGCGCGTGATAGTTTCTATCATCGCCATTTTTATTAGGCTCATGATAGGCAATGTCTACAGCGCAATTATAACGGTGCATAAGTTCACGGCTCACAGCGTCACCAGCTTCGCGGCGTTGCATGACGTTAAACTCATGAGGAAAAGCAATTTCCAATTCTCGCGCTGTCATAGAATTTTTACGGTTCTCTTTTGCTTCTGCCGCATTCCATAATTTATTGCGATCATTCGCCCATGCTGGCGCATTATCTGGCATATAAATTCGGGTATGTTCTACACCTTGTTTTTTGGTGTAGTCATGAATTAGCCCTGTGCGTTCATCTACTAATTGAGTAGCTGAACGATAAGCAGCCGCAGCAACAGAAGAACGCCCCGCGCTTCGTTGCACCTGCTTAGCTGAGCAATGTAATTCATTAGTTCTCATATAGTATATATCGCAATAACCGCCTAGCTTCCGCGTAGGAAATGAATACCCCAAGCCGTTTGGCAAGTGGAACGATGAAAACCGCACCCAAACTATGGGGGAAAATATGAGGTACGATATATTTTTTCACATAGTTTGGTAAAGTGCGCCCTTGTCATTCTTCCTCGGTATGCCCAACACCAAAACATTAACAACTATTGCACTGGTTTTCAACTTTTGATATTCTTAAGAACTAGCAACACAGATGAAGCTAATTTTATGAGCAAACGACTAGAAGTCCTTGAAAAGAAACGAGCGCAAATTCAAGCACAAATCAAAGATGTTCAAGCAAGGGAAAAAAAACAGCAAAGAAAGTTAGACACGCGCCGTAAGATTATAGCGGGTGGGATATTACTAAAACACATGGAAGAAAATACACATGATGAAGTCAGTACAAAGATGCACTCTTTGTTTCAAAACTATGTGAAACCCAAAGACCGCCATTTATTCGATATATTAGAAAATGAAGAAAAGAAAAAACCCGCTAACGCGGGGTAATGACATGCTATTGCATGATTTTTTTTAATTGGTGGCTCTGCCCCCAAACCCCCGAACAAACTAGCCTCTGATCTAAGGTAATAATAGAAAAGATTTGCAAAGGATTTTGATTTTTTGCTATGCTCTCCATGCGTTCAAGTTTAACACACGCGAGCGTCCGACGACTCAAGGTAATGAGTGAAGCCCTAGCCCTAACCTGTTAGGGCTTTTTTCATAAAAATTAATTCCACATTTTCGCGGCTGCTTCCCTCTCTTCTTCGCCTATCACGTCCATATAAATAATCGTTGTATCAAGTGAACGGTGTCCTAACCATTTCATGACAAGACGCGGGTTTCTGGTGCGTTCTGTGGCTCTAACTCCAAACCCATGCCGCAAACCCTTAGTGGTTGCTTGTGCGCCCTCGATGCCCGCCTGTTTCATCATGGCTTTTATGTGATTCCATGCTTGGGTACGTTTCCAGCTCCAAAGCTTGCCCCCATTACTGCGCCTTTTCGTTTTCTGCGCCTGCCTGATACGGTGTACCAGTTCCAAAGCGTCCAAAGTGCTTGGCGGTATCGGTACAACTCTAAAACGGTCTGTGCGCTGTTTCAGGGTCTTAAAAATAATGGTCTGCTCTTCAAAGTCGATACTGTCCACCGTCAACGCCAAAACTTCCGATATTCGCGCCCCTGTATGAGCAAGCACAAGGCAAAACGTCCTAACTTCTGGGCGTTCTTGCTCATTGGCGGTTTTTATAAATCTGTCCAGCTCCTCGGCTGTTAAATATTTTCGCTTTCCGTCTTGAGTGAACAAATCTTTAGTCATTCGTTTAATCCGATCATTGTTACAGGCAAAAAAAACACCTGGTGTTTTTAAAAAGTATCAAAAATCAATCCAATATTAAACAAAATACAATGAGACTGTTCACCGCACGCCCTATGTAATTACGTCAATGTATGTTTTTTCTTGACAGAGTAAATATATATCTATACATTTGTATAGACAAAAAGAAAGTTGACTATGTACGAATGGGATAAAGAAAAACAGAGAAAAAATCTTATTGAACATGGTTTGAGCTTTGAAGATGCAGAAATTGTTTTTTTAGGGCAACACGCAACTTTTGAAGACAAAAGGAATGATTATGGTGAACCACGTTTTATCACTTTTGGACATCTTAAAAATCGATTGGTAGTTATAGCGCATACACCACGCAAGCAAAAAACAAGAATAATCTCAATGAGAAAGGCAAATAAACGTGAACAAAAAATCTATAAAGAGCGACTTAAAACGTCTTGATGCAATAAACGATAAAGACATTAACTATTCTGATATTCCAGAATTTGATGAAGAATTTCTGCGTACTGTAGACATTGTAATAAAACCAGAAAAAAAACCTGTTGCCCTTCGTCTTGATGCAGATGTATTAGAGTGGATGAAATCACAAGGCAAAGGCTATCAAAGCCGTATTAATGCCATTCTACGTGCCTACTACGAAGCACATAAAAACAAGGATTCAAAAGTCTCCTGAAAGCAGTTTATTTCTGTTTTGCTGACCTAAAACATTCATGATCTCAACCGTATCACCCGCGACACGGTAATAAATCGTATCAGCTCCACAAACGCTCGCTCTATAGCCTTCGCGGATATGCTCAACAGCTTGATATAAATATGGGTTTTTTGCCAGTTCTTCAAAACGTTTGTAAAACGCATCGTAATAACTATCTGCCCTATCAAGCCCCCAATTATCTAGACCATAAAGCCAAATTTCATATAAATCATTTTTAGCTTCCGGCGAAACCCTATAATTTCCCATTTTTCCGCGCTTTCTCTTTGAACCCGTCCAGCATTTCATCTTTGTTTTCATCAATCCATCCATGTTGTTCAACGGATTTTTCAGAGGCTATAAGTTGGGCGCGGATAGCTTCTATTTCGGTTTGCTCCTTTCTAGCTCGCCGAATTAAATCATTAACAACCTCACTACGGCTGGCAAATTCTTCGCTTTTAATTTGTGATTGTATCCATTCGTCATTAGGTGGTGAAATTGAAATACTTGCTCTAGTCATGTTTATTTACCTCCAAAAAAGTGATGTACTTATGATGTATATTTACATCATACCTTCTTTTTTGCCAAACCTTAAAAAATAATTGTTTGATAACTCACTAAAACCCCTCTTATTCCGATTTCCTGCCTCTGTGGTGGCTTTTCTCTCGTTTTGCGGCGGATCACTACCTGCAAGCCTTTTAATCTTCTGTATGAGCCTTAAAATCAAATATAGAGACTTTCCTGCAAATGTGGCAATAGCCACGCCTAACCAATACCACCATATTTGATTAAATCCTGTTTGTACCAGTTTATAGTTATATTCTGATATAGGCTCATTCCCTGCCCTGCTTAACCGTTTTGTTTATAAATCTCTCTTCTGATTTTAGGCTGTACTTGCTTGCAAAGTGATATAAGGCTTCGCTTATAGCCGTATCAGATAGCCCTGCCCTTTCCTGTTCCTGCAAGTGTCTTTCAAATTGATTAAGATTTAGCAAAAAAAGCAAGTTATCCCCAACCTGAAAAACAAGGTTAAATATAAAAGGTTAAATAAAGGAAAGGATAGGGATTTTATCCACAACATTTTTTATTTATGAATCAATAACTTATAAAATAAATTGTGTTTTAGCTGCATGTCATACCTACATGTTCAAGTTTAGCTGCACGTCATACCTACATGTTTAATTCTCATAATCTCGCCCTAAAAACCTAGCTGCATGTCATACCTACATGTTTCTGGGCTAGCTGCATGTCATACCTACATGTTTCTGCACTGCACAAGTAGTATTTTTTCCCATAATCTCGCCCTAAAAACCTAGCTGCATGTCATACCTACATGTTTCTGCATGTCATACCTACATGTTTCTGGGCTAGCTGCATGTCATACCTACATGTTCATTTTGATTTATCCACAAGGGCAAGCTGGCGTTTTTTCTGCGCGGCATTGGCGGCTTTTTGCTCGGCTCTAAAATCAAGTGCGGCGGTCACGGTGTATTTTATATCAATGATTTTCTGCCCTTCCTTGATTTGATGTACTTCGTAATTCATTAAAACGCCTTGCGCCTTATGTTCTTCAAGCGCATCAATCATACGTTTTCGGTTATTATGTTCGGTCTTACCCTCTAAATAGCGGCTTTCAGTTTTTACGGTTGAATACATAAAATGATAAGTATCTATCATGCTGGCTTGCTTATAACGATGCACAAACCGTTTATATAGCCACCGTGATAACTGGGTTTTAAGCTGCATATGTCTATCTATGTTGTATTGCCGATATTCCAGCTTGTCGATTGCATGAGATATGAAAAGCGGCAATCTAGCAGCATGTAAAGCCGCGCTATCTTCTATATATTCCTCTCTATCAACCGTTACAAGGTCTTGCAATATAGCCCCGCCCCATAGCTCTTTTTTGCCTTTGGAAAGCGTCAACACACAACGATTCATCACTTGTATAGCGTGCTTAATCTCGTTAATACTACGAGCTTTCCCGCGCTTTGTGAGTTCCTTTTTTACCATATAAAGTGAGAATTTAACCCATGTTTCCGCTTTGGCTGGGTCATGGATTCCATAGTTTTGGTCAGTTAGTATTTTCTTTAAAGCTTCCTCGACAAGTTCCTCGGTCACACTTGGGAAAAATGCCTTATAACTGCCCTCCTCCTGCTTAATCAAAGCGGGTTGAATAGTTACAGTGCAATCTACGCCATTATAATTATAAGGCTGTTCGTAAGGGTCTGCGTGTCCTGTTGGGGTGCGTAGCTTCTCCACCTGTGCGGGTGTGAAAAAATATTTTGGTATGCTCTCCCAAAGCTCAACCGTATTTGAAACGCTTTCAGGATCATTTGTAACAAACTGGCTGAATAAATCATATTGAATGCTTTTAATAGCCTTGCTCGGCGGGGTTTTCTTTGGTGGTTGCTTCTTCTTGGTCATGTCGCACCTTTCGCGGTTCATGGGTCTATATTGCGTCTATCTGGGGTTATAACCAGCTTCAACAAGGGCGTGTTGTAGCTTGCCTATAGCGTCCTTAATTTCGTAGGCTTCATTTTCATCAGATGCATTTGCTTCGAGTTCTGAAAACCCTACCCGCTTTACGAATTGCGCCAGTGCTAACGCCTCATTATGCGGTAGCTCAAGGCTTACTTGTACGGCTTTGCTAAATTGTTCTTGTGTGCTAGTCATTGTTTTAACTCCTTATTTTGTATCGTACCAAACAATTATATAATGTTTTACATTATTATTTATTTATATATTCCAATATAAACTTATTTAAAACGTCTTTCATTTTTTCGCCTTTTATAACAGCCGAAACCTTGAAAGCATCCCGCTTTTCTTTGGGTAACTGAAAAGTAAAATTAACCAGCTCCGCCTTATCGGTTTTTATAGCTTCTTCAATAACTTGTTCTTTAGCAGTTTTTTCTGTGCGTGATGGTTTATTTTGCATGATTCAATATCTCCATAATTTCAGTAGTTAAGTTTTCAATTTCTTCTAATGCTGCGGGGTTCTTTCCGCTGTGAACGCTCAACCCCTCCCCCATAGTTTGTTTATAAACTTCTCGCGCATGTAAAACATTATTTAAAGTTTTAAAGCCTGTCTGCTCCGCCGCTGGTTTTACTTCTTCTATCAACTTTGTGTTTTTGGTTGCTGAATTAATGACAAAAAAAGCATGTGGCTTACCTTCTGTGACTTCGTGCCTTGCTGCGATAGCTTCGGTTAAATCTGACGCGCCCCAAATATCAAGGGCAGAAGGTGCAACAGGTATCAGCACCAAATCAGCAACGCGAATAGAAGCCCCCGCCATTTTTTCGGCTTTAGCTCTACCATCCAAGATAACAAAATCATAAGCCTTTTTGATTTCGTCTATTTCTTTTGCCAAGGTGTCACGGTCTAAACCGATAACACTCAATCCCTCGCCCTCTCCTGTAGCTTCTCGCCAGTCTCTAAGGCTGCCCTGTGGGTCACTATCCACCATAAGCACCTTATGCCCTCGCTTGGCAATGGATACGCCTATATTTGCGGCTATAGTGGTTTTTCCAACCCCGCCTTTTTGATTTAATATTGCTATAACTTTAACCATAAATTACCCCTTTTGAATAAAACAATAAATATATATGAGCATAAATATTTATTTATTGCAAACTGTATTTACAGTTTTACATTGTTATTTATTAACCACAAAAAAACCAAGCTTTTTTATAGCCTGGTCTTTTTTGTGGGAGGTAGAGCAGGGCAGGGCGGGGGGGGGCTTGCTACTGTTTGCTTCGCTATCCATGACAGTCAACGTCTGTTATTCTTTTGCTTAAATCATATTTTTAAAAATCGAGTAGAACATGCGAGGAATATATCCAACTTCAAGCAGGGGGAGGGGCTTTGTATTGCCATTGCAAATGTGTACTGGTAGCCCTGTTCTTAAATTAGCAAAGGATCGTAAAAAATCGATTATAAATAATACTAAATCTATATTTGATGTTAAGTATAATTTTATCCCAAATGTAAAAACTCCACTAATTGAAATATGTTCTCAAAACACTGTTTTTCAATATGATAACATTATAAAAATAGAAGCATATAAACAAGATGTAGATGCCGATTTGATAAGAGCTATCATGTATATTGAAACATCACACGGATGGTATGATAAATTTGCCCCGTGGTTACGAAAAACAATTCTTCCTATGAATATTCATTTCGACTACTGGAAGGATTTGGGCTTTAATGAGTCACAACTCGAAAACCCAAAAATCAATATTCATGTGGGAACACTGCTCATAAAGAGGATTCAAGACAGAATAAGAGACCCTAGAATAGCCAATATAGCCAGCGTATATAATGTTTTAGGTAGAGAACAGATTAATGAATATGGAATTCAAGTCGAAAATATTTATAAAAAGAAGTCATGGAGAAAATGTTAAATATAACATTTAAAAGCGCAGTGGTTTTTTCTGCCATATTTGCGCTGTTAGTTTGTCTTTATATTGGAAAATCAGCCATTGACCATAACCCTACAGAAATATACTGCAAATTCATTAATCAAACAGAATGCAATATTGTGTGGGGTAATTTATTACCACTATTGCTAACTTGGTTCGTTGTTGTTTTTACACCATTACTTGTTGTTTCATTTACAATTAGAGCGATATATCGAAAACTAAAAAAATAAAAATTGGGGCTAACTCTTACCCTGTCTTATTTGTAACCGCTCACCCATTTAAAGCCTTTTTGAAACTG
>JAMONE010000100.1 GCA_027066695.1 Micavibrio sp.
GAAGATGGCGCATATCTTTGCGTGCAAGTGATGAGATGTCTTTGCCGTCAAACTCGATAGTCCCTGTGCTGGCAAGTAATTTAATAACCGCAAGCCCCAAAGTTGTTTTGCCAGAGCCTGATTCCCCGACAACGCCAAGCGTTTGTCCATTTTTGATGTTTATATCTACGCCATCAACGGCTTTTATATGGCTGATTGCTTTGCCGAAAAAATTCTTTTTATTGGGGAAGTGGACTTTGATATTATCCCCGCTTACAAGGGTTTTAGCTTTAGCATTAATGACCTTAACGCTGCCATGTGGGCGAGTGGATAGCAGCATCTTTGTGTAGTTATGCTCAGGTTGGCTAAATAAGGTCTTGGCATCATTAGTTTCCAGCAATTCTCCGTGGCGCATAACACAAACTTTATCTGCCATTTTCTCAACCACGCTAAGATCATGGGTGATAAGCAGCAGTGACATATTAAGCTCTTTCTTTAAATCCTCAAGCAGCTCTAATATCTGCGCTTGCACAGTTACATCAAGCGCGGTAGTAGGCTCATCGGCAATAAGAAGCTCAGGATTATTCGCCAGTGCCATAGCAATCATAACGCGTTGCTTTTGCCCGCCAGATAACTCGTGAGGATATGCTTTCAGGCGGTCTTTGATGTTTGGTAGCCCCACTATGTCGAGTAGTTCCAGCACACGGATTTTAACGTTATCGCGGCTCATGCCCTGATGAATTTTTAGAATTTCGCCTATTTGCTTGTCGATAGTATGAAGCGGGTTTAGCGCACTTTGCGGTTCTTGGAATATCATGCCTATTTGCTGGCCGCGAATTGTGCGCATGAATGTTTCGCCTTTGTCGATTAGCTCCTCGCCTTCGAATAATATGGATGAGCCTTCGCGGTGACTTGCTGCGGGGTAGGCTAGCAGCTTCATGATTGAAAGGGCGCTAACCGACTTGCCAGAGCCTGATTCGCCAACCAAAGCAACGCTCTGCCCGCGCTCAATATCAAGGCTAATCCCCTTAACCGCATGGAAATTACCTGACGGAATTTTAAAATCTACGTGTAAATTCTTGATTTCTAGTATGTTGTCTGCCATAGAACACTTTCAAATGTTTATATATTAGCTAGAAGAGACCACAAACCATGACCAGCGACAAGAGCGGAAGCCCCCAAGCTGTTGAATTAGATATATCAGTGGGGGCTTAGTAACTTTGTTAGGCGGCTTTTTGAGATTGTTCATTGGCGATACCTTCAAGGATAAGGGATTTTGCCTTTTCAGAGCCTTCCCAGCCTTGCATCTTTACCCATTTACCTTTTTCAAGGTCTTTGTAATGCGTGAAGAAATGCTCTATCTCATCAAGTAAAATTTGCGGTAGATCGCTATATTCTTTGATGTCAGCGAACATAGGGTGGGTTTTATCAACTGGCACAGCCAAAATCTTTTCATCTTGCCCGCCATCATCTTCCATCACCAATACGCCCACAGGACGCGCTTGAATTACTGCGCCTGGTAGAATTGCGTGCTGCGCATAGACAAGCACATCAACGGGATCACCATCACCGCCAAGAGTTTGTGGAATAAATCCGTAATTTGCAGGGTAGAACATTGGAGTATGAACAAAGCGATCAACAAATAGAGCGCCCGACTCCTTGTCAATCTCATACTTAACTGGCGCACCGCCAGCAGTATTTTCAATAATAACATTGATGTTATTCGGCGCATCTTTGCCGACAGAAATTTTGGATATATCCATGACTAATATTACCTCGGTTACGGGTTGAATTATTTATCATGGATTAATACAATTCTTGCCCGATAACGGCAAGGCTTTTCTTATCTCTACGAAGTTATTCTTCTTTTTCTTTAGTGTCGTTATCGTTAGAACGACGTAGAATAATTTTAGGGACGGTTTTTTCAATTACTTCAGGAATGAAGATTACTCCACCTGATCCACATGCATATGCGCTCATAATAATACCTCTTCTGTTTTTTATATGGAGGGATATTAACAGTTTTTTAACCATTTAGCAAATTTAGTCTATGGCGCATTGCATAAGACAAAAAAATAGTCACATGAATTTGCCTTAGTACAAGGCGCGTTAGCGTATAATTATACGGTAGCGACGCAGCAACGATGTAATAAGGTAAATTCAAAAGACTATTAAAAAACGCCGCGAAAAATATCGCAGCGCTTAAGAATTCTAATCAAGCAATATAACTTTAAGCAACCGCTTTTAAGTTACCAGCAGCTTGTTTGCCACGGTTTTCTGTAAGCTCGTACTCAACCTTTTGACCTTCGTCTAAAGATCCCATACCAGCTTGTTCAACAGCAGAGATATGTACGAATACATCCTGTCCGCCATCGTCGGGTACAATAAAACCAAATCCTTTTGTAGGGTTAAACCATTTAACCGTTCCTGTCGCCATTCCTGACACTCCTTATATTAAATTAAAAATCAGCTCTTATTAGGTGTTCGGCTGATGTTTAAGTCAGGTGTCGAAGCCACAAAGATTGGCATGATTAAACGTTTTTTAAAGAAAATGTCAAGCAAAGAATTTGTTTTTTATAAAAAACATCAAAATTTAATGAAAAATAAAAATAATATTAACTGATTTAGCGGTTAAAAACTGGTAGAATCACTTTATTATTTTAACAAAAAGGTGTGTGTATGCAAAAAGGTGCGGATGTATTAGAGCGAAGCTGTTTACCAGCAGGAAAAGTATTTATTAAGGAAGGTGAAGAGAATGCTCGTGCATATATGGTTCAAGTTGGCGAGATAGTCTCCTTTAAGATGGATGGGGATCGCAAAATTGAAGTCGAACGCCTTGGTCCGGGATCAATCGTTGGCGAGCGTCACCTTGCAATGGATGAGCCTGCTATCATTAGTTATGAAGCAGTGGAGGCTACCACGGTTGTAGTTATAACGCGTCAGGAATTCCAAAAACTCCTCACTAAATCAGATAAGCGTATAAAGACTGTGCTTAATTACGCGCTTGAAAAAATAAGGGCTTATGAAAGGCAATCAATGACAAAAGCGGTTAAGAATGCTGAAATGGATGAAACAACGCACGCGCTTGTGCAAGGGCTGCTTAAAGGTATTTCTGATGATAAGAAAAAGCAATATGAAGATGCCATACTCCCGCATGTTAATGGCATGGTTAAGGCTCTTAAGGATGTTAAGAAAAAGGATTAGGTTGCTTTACGCTTATTTCTTAACGCTCAGTACAGCAAATATTTCATCTGTGATCGCTGGGTTAAGCTCTTGCATATCGCTAAGGTTAAGCTCATCAAGCTTACAGCCTTTATTCTCTGCCATTTTCACGATTGCGCCTGTAACATGGTGGGCATCGCGGAAGGGCAAGCCTAAATTCATCACCAGCCAATCAGCCAGCGCAGTAGCGGTAGTATAGCCCATTTCTGCCGATTCCAGCATTGCATCGGTGTGGAAAGTCGCAGATTCCAGCATTCCTTTCATCGCTTGCAAGCACAAGGAAATGCTATCAAAGCTATCGAATACTGGCTCTTTATCCTCTTGTAAATCCTTATTATAAGCTAGCGGTAAGCCTTTCATAATTGTCATCATTTGAATCAAATTACCGTTTAAACGCCCGCATTTACCGCGCACTAATTCCGCAGCGTCAGGGTTTTTCTTTTGCGGCATGATCGAGCTGCCCGTACTCCAAGCGTCCGAAAGCTGGATAAAGCCGAACTGCGGCGTTGCCCATATTATAATCTCTTCGGCTAGGCGTGATAAGTGCAAGCCTGTCTGCGCGGCGCAAAATAAAAATTCATTAGCAAAATCCCGCGCGGAAACTGCGTCCAGAGTATTGCTAATAGGTCTATCAAAGCCAAGCTTTTCTGTCGTAAATTTACGGTCAATAGGGTAGGGCGTACCTGCTAATGCAGCCGAACCAAGCGGACATTCATTAAGGCGCGCACGGCAATCAATAAAGCGGCCTTTATCGCGCTCCAGCATTTGTGAATATGCACCTAAATGCATAGCCAAAGTAATAGGTTGCGCCGCTTGTAGGTGGGTAAATCCAGGCATGATATCGCTTTTATGCTTTTGCGCCAGAGCTTCTAAAGCGCCTTGCAGCTCTTCGATTAGATGCACAAGCTCATCCGCAGCCCCGCGAGTCCACATACGAAAATCCGTGGCTACTTGGTCATTACGAGAGCGCGCAGTATGCAGTTTCCCTGCGACATCGCCGATAATCTCACGCAGGCGGCTTTCTATATTCATGTGGATATCTTCAAGGCTGGCTTTAAACTCGAAATTGCCTGATTTTATCTCTTCAGCGATTTTGTTAAGCCCGTTAACTATCTCAACGGCTTCGTTCTTGGAGATTATACCTTGCTGTGATAGCATCGTAGCATGCGCAATAGAGCCGCGAATATCTTGCCTCCACATGCGTTTGTCAATGCCGATAGAAGCATTAATTTGCTCCATAATATCGGAAGGCTTATCCTCAAACCTACCGCCCCACATTTTATTCGAATTTTCTTTTGTCATGTCTTCTCTCTCTAATCATTCCCGCGTCCATGCGAGCATAACATGATTGTGGCTAAATCTTCTTCACAAAACAAGTTTTAAGCACTAACCCTTTAACTTCCTTGGTGCGGCAATCGATTTCTTCGGGGTTGTTTGTCAGGGTAATATTCTTAACCGTAGTACCGCGTTTGATCGTAACTCCTGCGCCTTTAACGGGTAAGTCCTTGATTAGTGTTACTGTGTCACCGTCTTTAAGCTCCGCGCCGTTGGAATCGCGGGTGGGGGAGCTATCATTTTCGCCGTCTTCGTTCCAATCGCCTTTGCTTACGCCGTAATCATTAGAGGCTTGTTCTTGCGCATCTTCCTTGCTCATGTGCCAAAACTCATCGCCCCCATGATGCAAAAACCAACCACTAGAATCGTTATCGAATTCGATAGCTAAAGCTGTTCCATCATCAGTTTGCGCGGTTATTTTTGTCATGTTTTAACCTCTAAGCTTAGTATTATTCTTCAACCTAACAGCATTAATCTTAATAAATCCATCGGCATCTTTTTGATCGTAATCACCTTCCACGTCCATAGAAGATTGCTCGGGATCGTACAGAGCGTTCGGGCTTTTGCGAGCAATAGGATATGCCACGCCCTTGATAAGCTGCACTTGTACGCTGCCGCTATTATGCTCTTGCGCTTTGTCCATGAAACTCATTAGCAGGTCAAATTCAGGTGAGAACCAAAAGCCGTTATAAATCAGCTCGGCCACTCTTAGGGACATATAATCGCGCAGCTTCATAACTTCACGATCCATGGTAAGGCCTTCTAAATCACGGTGCGCTTTATATAGGATTTCCCCGCCTGGAGTTTCATATACTCCGCGTGACTTAATCCCCACAAAGCGGTTTTCGACCATATCAAGGCGACCAATTCCGTGAAGCGTGCCTAGCTCGTTAAGATATTCGAACAGCTCCACCGCGCCTTCAACGATTTTGTCACCATTGGTAACTTTAACAGGGATTCCTCTGTCAAAATCAATAGTGATAATATCGGCGGTGTCAGGTGAATTCGCACTAGAGTTTGTGCGTGAATATACATCTTCGTCGGCTGCAACGTTAGGGTCTTCCAATACTCCTGCCTCATGCGAGATATGGAGCATGTTATCATCTTCGGAGTAGGGCTTTTTACGAGTAGCTGACACGGGAATGCCGTGCTGGTCTGCATAGTTAAGCATATCTGCGCGACCCTCGAAACGAGTTAGAAACTCCTCCATTTTCCACGGAGCAAGTACTTTTATATCAGGTTTAAGCGCGTAATATGCAAGCTCGAACCGAACCTGATCGTTGCCCTTACCTGTTGCTCCGTGAGATACAAATTGCGCATTCTCAGCTTTAGCAATCTCGATTTGACGCTTGGCAATGATAGGGCGAGCCACAGAAGTTCCGAGCAAATAACGCCCCTCATATATCGCCTGAGATTTAACGGTTGTGAAGATATAATCACGCACAAATTCAAGCTTTAGATCTTCAACATAAACCTTTGCCGCGCCAAGCTTTATAGCTTTCTCGCGAGCAGCTTCGAAATCCTCGACTTGTCCAACATCAGCGATATAGGCGATAACTTCATAGCCTTCCTCGATAAACCATTTCAAAATGATTGATGTGTCCAGTCCGCCTGAATATGCTAAAACTACCTTGCCCTTGCTCATTATATATGCTCCTTAATTTTCTATACGAGCCTGTTTTAGGGTAAAACTTACGCAATGTGAAGAGTTTTTACGTATGCTCATTAAGTTTTTATTTGTAGATAAATATTACAATAGACCTTATAACAATGCTATTGAAGGATAGTTGTTTTATCAGGGCTTAATATATAATGAAAAATTACTGGATTAGAGATGGTATTGAAAAGAATATTTTCGATGTTATCCGTTTTGTAGATATTTTGGTTTTGTTCGTTGCTGCGTATCTTACCTATTTTATGCGCCAAGGCTCGTTCGCTATCCCTGAAAATTATATTGGCTTTATAATTATATATGCAATTATTTTCTCTATTACTTGTAATGTGTGTGGGCTGTATAAGCTTAAATGCTTGCATAGCTTATCAAGGCAGGCAAGCTTATTGATTTGGTCGATTATAGTTCCTGTTGTTATCTGTCTTTCTATAGCTTTTCTTATGGGCGTGTCGGATAATTTTTCTCGAATTTGGCTGGTAAGCTGGCAGTTATTGAGCTTTGGGCTTTTATGTGTTGAGCGATATGCGTTTAGCGCATGGTTCAGAAGCAAGCTGAATAAGGGGTGCTTTGTTCGTAAAGCTGTTTTGGTGGGGCATAGTGTTAAAACTGAAAAGCTTATGAGGGTTATTAATAAACCTGCGCGCTCTATAGTCGAGGCTGTGGCTATTTATCTTCCTGATTATAATGGTGATGAAAAAGAGCAGCTAGGCTTGCCTATCATAAATAATATGAATGATTTAGAGCATCTTTGTTACAAAGAAAAAATTGATGATGTAATTGTTACATACGAGATGGATTCGCAAGAGGGTATAGATGATATATTATCCGATTTAAGGGTGCTTCCTTGTAATGTGCTTTATTGCTTGCCGACAATTTTATTTGATAGGGTATCACCAGAACGCCTTTGGGGTGCGCCGATTATTTCAATTTATCGTCGTCCGATTGGTGATAGAGAAGTTTTTGTAAAGCGCATCTTTGATATATTAATTGCACTTGGCTTAATTGTGCTGTTTTTGCCTGTTCTTATCGCTTGCTCACTTATATTAAAGCTAAATAAATCAGAGAGCATCTTGTTTAATCAAAGTCGTAATGGAATGATGGGCGAGGAGTTTAATATTTATAAGTTTCGCACCATGAGTGTTACTGACGCTGGGGATGGTGATGTTAAGCAGGCGCAAAAACATGATCCTCGCGTTACAAAGGTAGGTGCATTTTTACGTAAAACCAGCATGGATGAGTTGCCGCAGCTATTTAATGTTTTGCGTGGTGATATGTCGATTGTAGGCCCTCGCCCGCACGCTGTTAGTCATAATGATCATTATGATAATTTGGTGGAGAGCTATGCCGCGCGTAATCGGGTTAAACCAGGAATAACGGGCTGGGCGCAAATACATGGTTGTCGCGGAGAAACTGATACGCTCGATAAAATGAAAAAGCGTGTGGCTTATGATCTTTATTATATTGAAAACTGGTCATTATTGATGGATTTAAAGGTTATGCTCCTTACTCCTTTTGCCCTTTTTCACAAAAATGCATATTAATGCATATTAAAGTACTTCTTCTTACTTATTATGTTGTAATTTGCATATTTATGGTGTAATCCATATTCTGAGCAATATTTAGAGAAGCAGAGTAGGAACATTTGGTATGTGTAACATAGATCAAACACCGCAAAAATTTAAGAAATCATTATTATCAACAACGGCGATAATTGCTGGTGTTTTGTTGATTTCGCCTAATGTTAGCGCTGCGGTGGGGACGCCTGATTATTCTTGGGATTATGATACTGTTATTGCAGGTAATGTTGGCAAAAGTACAGTTGTGCCAGGGATTACGAATATTACAGTTGATGGCGGTAACGGTGCTGTTGAAAGTAACGCAAGTATATATGACGGTCACATTGTTAATGTTTTGGGTGATCCTAACTCAACATTTACTGTTTTCGATAATCGCGCAGACATTCAATCAACACTTGATGGTAATCTTAATTCTAATATGAATATTGTTATTATCGATAAAGATGGTTTGTTCTTTGGTAGTAATTTTAATGCTGATGTGCAAGGTATTGTTGCATCTACTGGCGATGTGTTATCCGCAGATATAATGACTGGCGGACCGCTACTTATTTCCAATGTCGATCAGGGCGGTGATATTACTTTAAACGGCACTATTACAGTTGCGGATGCTGGCTTGGCTGCGTTCGTTGCGCCAAATATTGTAAATAACGGGATTATTAATGCTAAGCTTGGGCGCGTTCAAATGGGCGCAGCACAAAGCGTAACCGTTGACATTTATGGCGATGGTTTAATTGAACTAGCACTTAGCGGTGAGCTTTCAGATGCTTTGATAGAAAATAACGGTGATATTAACGCGGAAGGCGGCTTTGTACAGATGAGCGCACTTGCCGTGAAAGATACGGTTGATAATATTGTTAATAACACAGGTATTATTGATGTATCCTCGGTTGTGGTTAGTGGCGGCAAAATCATTCTTTCTGGTGGAGATCACGGCACAGTTAAAAATGACGGCGCGATTGATACATCGATTGGTGGTGATGTTAATATCTCGGGCGAGCGTTTTGTTCAAAATGGTTTCATAGAAGCTGACGGCGGCGATATAACTATCGATAATAGTGGTGAGTTTTACGCTGCAAACGCCAATAGTTTGCGCACCAATGGCACAGGAACGATTGAGCTTAACCAGAGTGACGATGGCTTAATCCAAAATGCAATTGATGCAATTGATAATACTGGCACAGGCACAAATACTATCAATGTCGCAGCAGGCTCATATAACGAAGCGGTTGAAGCGGATCATGATAACCTTATTATGAATGGTAACAATGCAGGAAATAGTGGCTATGGCTTGCGTCTTGCTGAAAGCTCCATTTCTCCAAATTCACCAGGTATTCATATTACAGCAGATAACGTAGTTATCGATGGTTTTGAAATTATTGGCGGCGATCCAGGTATCT
The DNA here is from genome assembly GCA_027066695.1 of Micavibrio sp. Classification (GTDB taxonomy): domain Bacteria; phylum Pseudomonadota; class Alphaproteobacteria; order Micavibrionales; family Micavibrionaceae; genus UBA1672. The sequence goes on from JAMONE010000100.1 coordinate 9,183, forward strand.
TTGCTGATGGCGCAAATGACGCTGTCATTAAAAATAATATAGTACATGATAGTACTACTCATGGCGTATATGTAAGTAATTCTAGTAACGTTATTGTTCAGGGTAATAATATTTACGATATAGTTAATGCAGGTATCTTTGCTGAAAACAGTGCTAATATTTTAATTGTTGGTAATGATGTGGATACAGCTCATACAGGTATTCGTGTTCATGGTAGTGATAATGCTGAGATCATCGGTAATTATGTTGACACAATAACAGGAACTGATCGTTTCGCAGATGGTATTCATGTCAGAGGCGGCAGCGATGTTCTTATCGCAGAAAATGAAATTTATAATACCAATGATGAAGGTATCTATGTGAATAGTTCTTTGGGGCATTTGGTTGTTGTCGGTAATTACATAGAAAATGCTGGCGTTGCCTCATCTGATATCGGTAGTGGTATTGAGCTTATCTCAACAAAAAGCTCTGTTGAAATTGCTGGTAATGATATTATAGGCACGCATCATGCTGGTATATTGGTTAAAGGAACAAGATCTGGTGATATTGAGATTAGAGATAATTATGTTGAAGATGCTGGTGATGACGGTATTCGCGCTTCAGAAGGCGGTAATATCTTTATAGCTGGAAATGAAGTTGAAAATTCGGGAGATGATGGTATCGAAGTTCGCGATGCTATTAACCCGTCTGTTATCTTGGGTAATGACGTTACCTTTAGCGCTGTAAATGGTGTTAATATAAATAATTCTAATGACGCAGTAGTTCAGGGTAATAATATTTACGATATAGTTAATGCAGGTATCTTTGCTGAAAACAGTGCTAATATTTTAATTGTTGGTAATGATGTGGATACAGCTCATACAGGTATTCGTGTTCATGGTAGTGATAATGCTGAGATCATCGGTAATTATGTTGACACAATAACAGGAACTGATCGTTTCGCAGATGGTATTCATGTCAGAGGCGGCAGCGATGTTCTTATCGCAGAAAATGAAATTTATAATACCAATGATGAAGGTATCTATGTGAATAGTTCTTTGGGGCATTTGGTTGTTGTCGGTAATTACATAGAAAATGCTGGCGTTGCCTCATCTGATATCGGTAGTGGTATTGAGCTTATCTCAACAAAAGGCTCTGTTGAAATTGCTGGTAATGATATTATAGGCACGCATCATGCGGGTATATTGGTTAAAGGAACAAGATCTTATGCAGGTAATATTGATATTATAGAAAACTATGTAGCTGATGCCAGCGATGACGGTATTCGCGCTTCAGAAGGCGGCAAAATCTTTATAGCGGAAAATCAAGTTGAGAATTCTGGAAATGATGGTATCGAAGTTCGCGATGCGACTAACTCGTCTGTTATTTCGGGTAATGAGGTGACCTTTAGCGCTGTAAATGGTGTTAATATAAATAATTCCAATGACGCAGTAGTTCAGGATAATATGGTTTTGCATACTGGCGCGTCAGGCATCTTTGCTGAAAATAGTGCCAATATCCTTATCGGTGGCTATGGCATAGGTGATGGCAATGAAATCTATGACGTTCACACAGCTATTCGTATTCATGGCAGTGATAATGCCGAAATCATAGGTAATTATGTTGACACAACAACTGGAACCGATCGTTTTTCTGATGGTATTCATGTCAGAGGCGGAAGTGATGTTCTTATAGCAGAAAATGAAATTCATAATATTAATGACGATGGTATATATGTAAACAGCTCACTTGGTATGCTTACTATTGAAGGAAATATTATCGAAAATATTGGTCTTGCTTCAACTGATATAGGTAATGGTATTGAGCTTATGGTTACAAAAGGCTCTGCTGAAATTGTTGGTAATAATATTGTAGGTACGCATCACGCAGGTATATTGGTTAAAGCAACCAGTCCTTGGGCAGGTACTTTTGAGATTAGAGAAAACTATGTTGAAAATGCTGGTGATGATGGTATTCGTGTGAATCATAGTAAAGCTACAGTTATTGCAAATAACGAAATCTGGTCATCTGGTAATAATGGAATTCGCGTTAATAACATGCTGGATCTGACGTTGTTGGACAATGAGATCAATAATAGCTCTGCGCACGGTTTCTATTTATCAGGCGCAGATAATGGTGATGTTACATTCCAAGGCAATACCATTATCGATTCACAGCTTACAGGCGCACGTTTTGAAAGTGGTGATATAGATATGAGTGATCTTGCGAATGCAAACACTTTCCAAAATACAAGCGGCCTTCCTCGTGTTGCAATGCAATTTGATGAAGAGTTAGGCGGTAATGGTCTGCGCATAGTCGGTGAAACATTGGGTACAAGCGTGTTTGATGGCTATTTGCCCACAGATAGTTACTATGTACGTTTCGAAGATGGATCTATATTAGATGTTGCAAGCAATCCAATTGTTATTGATGGCGCAGATGCTTCATTTGATGGTGTTATACCGTCTAGCTTTGCGGGAACGATATTACCAGCCGCGCAATTAAACTTTATAGAGAATCGTTTATATGATGCGGATGACGCACCTATTGATGGCCGTGGACAAATATTCGCTGGCTTGCAAGAGATTGCTGCCCCCGCTCTCGCTGCATTTGGTGTAGAAAATGTTGAAGATTTTCTACCTAAGTCAGCCTTTCAAGTTGACGGTGGTTCTAGTGGTGCTAAGTTATTTATTCAAGGGCTTCCACCTGTTGATGGGCTTCCAGCTCCAGTGGCTTTGAATAATATAGAGCCAGCCGCAGGTGAAAAAAATCCCGAAGAATTAGCGAAAATAACCCCCGAAGCGGGTGGTGATCAGCCGCAGGGGCGTGACGTTACATGTCTTGGTGATGCTGTAGGGTCTATTGCTAGTGGTTCGGTTACATATAGCTTTGGCGGATCTTTTGAGGATAGTATAAAAGGCGCGTCAGCTTGCTCTAATAATATTTAATATTTTTCGGGTTAATTCCTCGCCCCTTGGGGTATTTTGTCATTGCGACCCTCGTGGAAACGGGGGGAAGCAATCTGGATTGTCGCGTCGCTACGCTTCTCGCAATGACGTGATATAGTAACTTGTAATAAGAATTGCGGTGGTGTATGATATTGTATGACTTATTCATTAGACCTTCGAAAGCGTGTGATTTCTTATATCGATGATGGTGGAAATG
>JAMONE010000101.1 GCA_027066695.1 Micavibrio sp.
TTCAATGCCAAGCACTCCATATTCTACAAACTCGTTAATGCTGGATGGGTAAAGCGTTGGTATCATCATCGCAGAAAGAGCATGGTCACTTTGACAAGGAAGCGTTGAGGATTTGCACGCATGATCATCACCAACAATGGCTAGCACTCCGCCATGGGGCGACGTGCCATATGCATTAGCATGACGAAACACATCGCCCGAACGATCAACCCCTGGGGCTTTGCCGTACCAAATACCAAACACACCATCATAGTCCGAGCCATCAGGCATCAAGTGAATTTGCTGTGTCCCCCAAACGGAAGTAGCGGCCAAATCCTCATTAACGCCTGTATGCACTTTAATATCCAGAGCATCGAGATAGCTCTTGGCTTTAAACAGCTCAACATCATATCCACCAAGAGGAGAGCCACGATATCCCGAAATAAAGCCCGCAGTTTTAAGTCCTGCATATTCATCTCTGCGCCGCTGAACAATTGCTATGCGCGTTAAAGCTTGCAAACCCGACATAAAAGCCGCGCCATCTTCCAGCTCGTACTTGTCGCTAAGAGAGATATTACGCAGTTTTACAGTCTTGGGGTTTTCGCTCATTTTGTCTCCTCGAACAGCTCCCGTCCTATTAACATACGCCGTATTTCGGATGTTCCCGCGCCAATTTCGTAAAGCTTGGCATCGCGCAACAACCGCCCAGCGGGAAATTCATTGATATAGCCATTACCGCCTAAAGTTTGAATAGCTTGCAAAGCCATCTGCGTTGCGGCCTCCGCGCTCATCAAGATACATCCTGCGGCATCTTTACGCGCAGTCTCCCCGCGATCACACGCCTGCGCCACTGCATAAACATAGGCGCGTTGCGATGATAGAGAAGTATACATATCGGCGAGTTTTCCCTGCATAAGCTCAAACGTGCCTATAGGCTTGCCGAACTGCTCACGTTCATGCACGTAAGGTACAACCAGATCAAGGCAAGCTTGCATAATTCCAAGCGGCCCGCCCGATAGAACCACGCGCTCATAATCAAGGCCGCTCATTAATATTTTAACGCCTGCGCCAATCTCGCCAAGGATATTTGCGGCGGGTACTATGCAATCTTCAAACACTAGCTCACAGGTATTAGAGCCACGCATCCCAAGCTTATCCAGCTTTTGCGCCGTAGAAAAACCAGCCATAGATTTTTCAATGATAAAGGCAGTAATCCCCTTTGCTCCCGCATTTACATCCGTCTTGGCATAAACAACCAAAGTAGAAGCCTCGGGGCCATTAGTGATCCACATTTTATTGCCGTTAAGGACATAGCTATCACCCTTTTTCTCAGCGCGAAGCTTCATGCTTACCACGTCTGATCCTGCGCCAGTTTCACTCATCGCAAGTGCGCCCACATGCTCACCGCTTATTAATGGCGGGAGATATTTTGCTTTTTGCTCATCCGAGCCATTGCGGTAAATTTGATTAACACAAAGATTTGAATGCGCACCATAGCTTAATCCAATAGAAGCCGAAGCGCGCGAGATTTCCTCAACAGCAATGACATGGGCAAGATACCCCATATCCGCGCCGCCATATTTCTCTGACACAGTAATGCCAAGCAAGCCCATATCACCAAGTTTGCGCCACATATCTTGCGGAAATTCGTTATCCTCATCTATTTGCGCGGCATAAGGCGCAATCTCGCTTTGTGCAAATTTGAAAACTTCCTCGCGCAGCATTTCAATCTCGGGAGGATGGTTAAATTTTAATGTTGGATATGAAATCATTATATTTATAACCTGCCTTTTGTTAAAAAACCACATATTGTCATCGCGAGCTTTTGGCGCGGCGATCTAGGGTCAGGACCTATTAAATTCATAAATTCTGCGCGAGTCATATTTTTAGATAATACGCTTGAAAAGTGCGCAGGGCATAGCCGTAGCTACGATCAAGCACTTTGAAGGCGTAGAATCAAAAATATGCCGCGCCCCAAAAGGGGTTGCCCATTAATACCACATCTACAGTGTTAAGCAAGCTTATCGGGGCAAACCCCGTTTGCGCTTGCTTGCCGCGTATCTGCGCCATTAATGGGCAACAGAACGTTATGAATTTAATAGGTCCTGACCCTAATGCATCCTTTTGTTGTAATTCAGATTGCCACGTCGCAAAAGCTCCTCGCAATGACAACTCTTATCATTATTAATAATTATCTTATCATATTAGCAATTTTAGATATAGGCTCGCGCCCCAGATGATCCGAGATAAACCACGCAGTTTCTATGATAGCGTCAATATTAACATTTGTAGCTATGCCAAGTCCATTGAGCATGTGAATTACATCCTCGGTTGCAACATTACCGCTAGCCCCATCGGCATAAGGACATCCCCCCAGCCCAGCGACAGAGGCATCGACCACATTAACGCCTAGCTCAATTCCAGCGCGAATATTATCCAGCGCACGCCCATGCGTATCATGAAAATGCATCGCTAATTTTTCCGTTGGCACAACGCCCCCTACCATTGTTAATAACTTAACCACTTGTTCGGGCGTTCCTATGCCAATTGTATCACCCAGCGATATTTCATAAGCTCCCATTTCATATAAATGCTTTGCTATATCGGCCACTTTTTCAGGCGCAATATCACCCTCATAAGGGCATCCCATCACGCAA
>JAMONE010000102.1 GCA_027066695.1 Micavibrio sp.
CAAGGTAAGGCTTAAACACACAACAAGCACGCCGAGTAATATTTTAAATAATAGCTTCATTAAACAGAGCGCATAACGATAGATGCGTTTGTTCCGCCAAAGCCAAAGGAATTGGATAAAATAGTATTTACCTTTTTCTCTTTGGCGATTTTTGGCACTAAGTCAATGCCTTGGCAATCATCGGAAGGATTCTCAAGGTTAAGAGTTGGCGGGATAATGCCTGTTTGCATAGCTTTTGCGCTGTATATTGCTTCGACTGCGCCAGCTGCGCCGAGTAAATGCCCGATAGCTGATTTAGTTGAGGACATGGAAATGCTGTCGAGAGCCCCGCTGAACATGCGTTTTACTGCGCCGAACTCTATCCCGTCGCCCATCGGCGTTGATGTTCCGTGTGCGTTAATATAATCAATATCTTCAGGATTAATTTTTGCTCGTTTTAAAGCGGCCTCCATAGCGCGGTATCCACCACTGCCATTTGGCGCGGGTGATGTTATATGATGAGCATCACCAGAAAGGCCATAGCCGATGATTTCGCCGTAAATTTTTGCGCCGCGCGCTTTTGCATGTTCATATTCTTCTAAAACAACGATGCCTGCACCCTCGCCGATTACAAAACCATCACGATCCTTATCCCATGGGCGAGAAGCCTCGCTTGGGCGATCATTATAGCCAGAAGTAAGTGCGCGCGCCGCGGCAAAGCCAGCTACGCCAAGGCGACAAACCGCGCCCTCTGCGCCGCCTGCGACCATAACATCCGCATCATCCAGCATTATTAAACGCGCCGCATCACCAATGGCATGTGTTCCAGTTGCGCACGCGGTTACAACAGAGTGATTCGGCCCTCTAAATCCATATTTAATAGAGACATGACCAGAAGTCAGGTTGATTAAGCATGCAGGGACAAAGAAAGGCGATACGCGCCGTGGCCCGCGTTCATTAAGCAGTGTCGAGGTTTTGTAAATCTCGTCCAGTCCGCCAATTCCAGAGCCAATTAACACGCCTGTGCGGTTTAGGCTTTCTTCATCTGTTGGTTTCCATCCTGAATCTTCCACTGCTTCATGCGCCGCAGCAATGCCATAGGTAATAAAGACATCTACTTTACGCTGTTCTTTTGGGTGCAAATAAAGATCGGCATTAAACTCACCATTTTGTGGGTTTTTATCCGTTGTTTTGGGTATAATACCTGCAATTTGAGATGTTATATCAGAGGCATCAAAATGCTCGATTTTTTTAATACCGCTTTTGCTGTTTATAATAGCATTCCAGTTATGCTCTACCCCATATCCTAGTGGAGAAACCATCCCCATACCAGTAATAACAACACGTCTCATTTTTATTTATCCTAAATTTATTAAATTAACGAACAATGCGCTATGTTCTATTTTATGCATTGCGTTTTATAGCATCACAGCCCGACAAGCGGGCTGAAACGTCTTTGACTAATAAATTATGCATATTAATATTTAATGCATAATTAGCTTACTCACCAGAATTTGCCTGGATGAAGTTTACAGCATCACCAACAGTTTGGATGTCTTTTGCAGCATCATCAGGAATATCAACACTGAATTCCTCTTCAAATGCCATGACTAATTCAACTGTATCTAGTGAATCTGCGCCAAGGTCATCAATAAAACCTGCGGCTTCTACAACTTTATCATCTTCTACACCTAGGTGCTCAATAACAATCTTTTTTACGCGATCGGCAATATCACTCATTTTTTATTCCTTACCTTTAAAAACTTAACCTTAAAATTACATCAAACGATAGAACATACTACTCGTCACAACGTTCTTGTGCAACGCTTTAACATAGTGAAAAATAAATATAAAGCAGTTTTTTAATTAAACCGCGCCTAATTGCTGTGGGTAATATTGTGCAACACCTTATATTGTGCGATTTAAAGAAAGTAATTGTACTTATAGATTATTATCGTTATCTTTCAAAATAATGTTAATAGACTTAAAAAGGCTGATATTCGATGATACCAAAAATAGTTACAAATTATGCGATCTTAATTTTCATGGCGATTGTGTGTGTAATATCTGCGCCAGCATCATTTGCGCAAGATGATACAATCCTTCCGACCTTGCCAGAGCCATTGCAAAATCTAGCGAATCAGGGCGCTCAAGTGCGTTTCCTTGGAAAAGACCATGGTGTTGAGGGCTGGATAGCGATTAAGGGCGGGCAAGAGCAGTATTTCTATGTGCTACCTAATGACGGTGGATTTATATCGGGAATTCTATTCGATGCAAAAGGTCAGGCCGTAACTATAAAGCAAGTTGATCGCCTGCGCTCACAAAGCGGTGGTAAATTACTTGATATGTTGGCGGCGGATAAACCGCTTAGTAAAGTAACGGACGCTACTGAAACTAATAAATATGAATTTAAAACACCTTCAGAGCAGTTATTTTCAGATGTTGAAAATAGCAATTGGTTTTCTGTCGGGCAAGCTGGAACACCCGTATTCTATAGCTTTATAGACCCGCAATGCCCACATTGTCATGAAATGATGAAGGGTATAAGAGAGCATATAGAGGCTGGCCGCATTCAAGTGCGCCTAATTCCGATAGGTCTAAAAGAAGAAAGCCGCGCACAGGCTGCTTTCTTGCTTGCTACGCCTGCGCCAGACAAGGTTTGGTGGAAACATATGGATGGTGATAAAAATGCTTTGCCAGCCAAGCGTGAGATTAATCAGCAAGGCGTTCAAAAAAACCTATCTGTAATGCAATCATGGAAGCTTGATGCTACGCCGTTCCTTGTTTATCGCGGTAAAGATAAAAAAGTTAAAATGATTCGCGGTAAGCCTAAAGATATAGAGGCGTTGATTGCTGATCTTGGTGCAAGAAACTAAATATAAATCATTATAAAATTAATAAAACTGGCGAAGAGCAATATTTTTTCGCCAGTTTTTCATGGCTTTGCCAAATAATACAAGACGTTTCAAAAAAATATGCTTATACTGTCTTAGGTAAAGTTATAGTAATTTGAATTAATAATCACACATTGTCATTTCGAACGATTGCATAGAAAGAGGAGAAATCTTATCAAATCACAACATTTAAGATCTCTCCACTTAGAGTGTTCGAGATGACAGTAGCGTCATATTTTTAATTCAAGTTACTATATTAATATATTTAGGAATTTAATTTGGTTGCTACAAAAGTACTTGCTGCTTGCATGATGATGGCGTCACAGACTTACGATGTGCCACCTGCTTTGCTTGTGGGCATTTATAAGGCTGAGGGCGGTAAAGTCGGTCAGCAAGTTGCGAACACAAACGGGTCATTTGATTTAGGCCCTATGCAGATAAATACCCTTTGGTTGCCCGAGCTTGCGAAGGAGTGGGGCGTTAGCAGGGAAACTGCTCATAAGTTAGTTCGTGACGATGCTTGTACAAATGTTGGTGTGGCTGCAAAAATATTAAGCTCTCACCTAAGAGAGACTAAAAGCATAACCAAGGCACTTGGCTATTATCATTCCAGAACTCCTAAATATGGTAATAGGTATAAAAAACATGTCTTAAGTTTGATGAAAGAAAACGGCTTACTTAAGCCGAAAAAATAATTAATCCTGTATAAGTTTGTGAATATGTTGATAATTATATTGTAGCTCTTGATTTGTTTTTTAATTGTATCTAATATTTGTAACAGACTTCCGTTGTCTTCTTTATTCAAGGTTTTAAAAAAACATGTCCCGTAATATTTTAGTTTTCCCATTATTGTTAGGTCTTGCTTTTACTTCTGGCTGCTCGACTGTAAGTTCAACTTTTGGTTCTGCCGAGGGCTCGAAAAGCTCTCGCTTTAGTGGAGGGAGTCCGCAGATTGTTGCTTCTCCTGATACTGTGTCGGCGATGCTGGCTGAATCGGCGGATCGTGCGTCTTTGGCATTAGAGGCTTTGGCTGCGGTTGAAAAGGCTAGGACGCCAGCCGCTTCTATGTCTCCAGTTGCTAATGTTCCGGCTGAATTGCGCAGGACAATTACGGTAAACTGGGTAGGGCCTATTGAGCCTATTGCAAAAACATTGGCGGATAGGGCTGGTTATAGTTTTCTTATGTTAGGTAATGAGCCTGCAATTCCTGTTGTGGTTTCGATTGATGTGGAAAATACACGTGTAATTGATGTTTTGCGTAATATCGGACTTCAGCTTGGTATGCGCGGAGATGTGAATGTTGATGCGCAATCGCATATGGTTGAAATTCACTATACGCCAAATGCTGGCTTGGGTGGCTAAGGAAGGGTTTTAAAATATGCGTTTTCTTCTTACTACCAGTCTTTGCGCGATTGTCGGAGCTTCCGTCATCTCGGCTGTTCCTAATGTGTATGCTGCTTTGCCAACGGATAATGAAACGCCGCTAAGTACAGCAAGTGAAGAGCCTTTAGAGGTTAAGTATCTTTATTCTTATGAGCCTGTTGATAATAATGTTAAGAAAAGTGACCTTCCTTTCGATATTAGGGTCGAAGCTATAAAAGAGGCTGCTATTTCTTTTGGTGCGCGTGGTGGGCTTGCTAAACGTACATTTTTAATTAGGGAGGAGCTAGATCTTCGCTCTCGTTATCTTGATAAAATATTTAATTTTAATCAACTTCTTATTGCTGCGCCATCAGGGTTATTAATAGAGCCGCCTATTGTTACCGAATCAATGAATTCTATGTTGATAGATCTTGATGGGCAAACGGCTGCGGTCTCTGATAAGATTTACAATATAATTCGCAATGCCCGCATAGTATCTGCGCCAAGAACATGGCATGTATATTTAGAGCGTGAGTGGGGCAAGGTAACGCCTCCGCCTGATATTTTAATTCCTCAAAATGATGAAGAACGCGAGATTTGGGTTGAGCATGTTCGTAAAGGCTGGGATTATGGCTATGAACAGGCAAACGAGATTTTCAAAGAAGATTTGACGCGCCTTGAGTCAGATTTTCAAGGTATGATCAGGTATCGTATATTGCTTACCCAAGGTATGATTTCTCCTCCTTATGCGCTTCAGGTTGATCGTGGAATTACAGGTGGCGGTGATGAGATGCGTATTGGCGATCGCGCTGTGCAATTAACTGGCGTGCCTGAGCTTATTACTGGAGCAGAATCATGGAAGCCCGCAAGCCGGTAAGCCTTGTTAAGGCTGAGGATGATCATGCTAAAACATGGCCAGAAGAGCCGCAACGCTTTACAGATGAAGATGTTGATGAACTTTTGCTATGGTGTGTTAAGCAAAATTCATCAGACATAACAATTCAAAGTGAACGCCCTGTTTATAATGAAATCAGCGGGGAGTTATATCCTGGTACGTTTCGTAATATTGATGCTTCAGATATGGCGGTTTTCCTTAAAAAACTCTATGGTCCAGAAGCTCAGGCTAGATTAGCATCTGCGAAGGATCTTGATGTTTCCTATGAAATTAGACCTGATCGCTATACCCGAATACGCTTTCGTGTAAATATAACAGCTATACTTTGTAAGGGGCGTGATGGTGCGCAAATCACTATGCGTACATTGCCTAGTGAGCCACCAACAATGGATGATCTTTCTATTGAGCAGGAAATAAGGGATGCTTGGTCGCCGCGCCAAGGCTTGGTTATTATAACGGGTGCAACGGGCTCTGGTAAAAGTACATTGCTTTCTGCGGGGAACAGAATGTTGTTAGAGCGTCCGCGCGGCTGTGGTAAAATGTTAACTTACGAATCACCTATAGAATATACATATGACAGCATTCAAAGCCCGCGCTCTCTTGTTTCGCAAACTGAAATACCTAGGCATTTGCCAGATTTCGCGCATGGTGTGAGAAACGCATTGAGACGTAAGCCCGAGATTATTCTTGTTGGTGAGTCGCGTGATCGCGAGACTATTAACGCATCCATTGAAGCTGCGCAAACTGGGCATGCCGTTTATACTACGACGCATACTTTGGGCGTGGCTAATACTGTGCAGCGTATGCTCTCCACTTATGACATGGCCGAGCGTGAAGAGCGAGCCGTTGCTTTAATAGAAACGCTACGCCTTATTGTTACTCAGGCACTTGCTCCGCGTATTGGTGGCGGCAGGTGTGGTATTCGTGAGTGGATGGTATTTCCCGACGATGTTCGCGAAAAATTAATGGATATGCATTTTACTAAATGGCCAAATGAAATAAATCGTATGTTACCTCAATATGGCCGAAGCATGAAAAGATCTGCTGAAATATCTTTTGAAGGTGGAGAAATTGACAGGCGCAGCTATTTGTTACTTTCTTCTAGTACTGGCTCATAAAATAGTGTTTATTAATTGTACTTTAAGTTTAACTTGGTAATATAAAGGTTAAATTAAGCAGAGAGCAAATATGAAAGAATTAGAAAATCTAGAAGATAAGTTAAATTGGCATTGGCGCGATACCATGCGCACGATACGATTTCTTAGTTTTGACGCACGCGTTGCTTTTCTTATTCCTGTATGGTTGGTTTATCTGCGTTGGTCTACTATAATTATATCATTTATGGTGTTCTACGTCTTTAAAATGCTTGAGGATAAAGGCTTAACTTTCCCCTCTGCGTTGCGTGCGTTAAGATCGTGGCTGGTTGGCTATAATCGGCCTGGGCAAATTGGCGTTAATACCCATAAATTCATAGATTATGGATGAGTTTTCCCTACTTTAAATATTGTTAACAAAGATATTTTTATTGGACTTGGCACTTGAATTTTTGCTGTGTCAGAGATATCATTTGCTTAGAATATCTATTCGTGTCACTGTTTTTTAGCGTTACATCTTCTTGTAATATCTATATTTAAGTTTAGGAATAACAAATGTCTTCGAAATATCACCGTTTTTTACTATCAGCATGTTTGCCATTAATCGCTGTCGCTACGATTTCATATGCTCCAGCATATGCTGGTTTTGAATGGACGCCACCAGAAGAAACAATAACATCTTTACCTTTTGAAGAAGCTGAAGTTGAGGTCGAAATTATGCCAAACCCCGTGGCTGAGATTGTGCTTGAGGAGGAAAACAAAGTCGAGCTTGAGGCTGTGGCTGAAATCGAGAACGTACTCATTCCAACAATAGACGCGACGGTTGAAGAGCCAAAAGATTTCTCACTAAATCCTTTTCCTGTTGAAGTTGCAGGAGGTAATGAAGATATAGATAGTGATATAGTTGTGCTTTCTTTTGATGATAAAAAACCCGAAGAAGTAGATCCAGTAGAGCCAGTAGAAGAGTTTAAAACTTTGAATATTATAGAAGGGTTTGGCTCGGAAATGCCTTTAGTCCTTGTGCTTAGGCAAATAGTACCTGCCAAATATGCTTTTTCTTTTGGCACTGATATAAATCCAGGTGAAACCCTTTCATGGCAAGGTGGAAAGCCTTGGATGGACGTGCTGGAAGAGGCTCTAGCCACTATAGGTATCACGTATAATGTTGATGGTAATAAAATCCATTTGAATAAAATACCCGATGATAAGCAAGCAAATCTTAATGTTATTAATGATGATATTGTAAAAAAAAAACTATTATAGACATAATTGATACTGCAAATGTTACAGAATCTTTTCCTGATATTTTGGTTTCTGATAAAGAATATCAGGCCGATCTAAATGAGGAATTTATAGCGAATATAGATCTTGACGAAACTCAACAAACTAAAGAAGAAATAAAAATTATAGTCATAGATGCTTTAAATAACCCCGAAGTTATGAGCTTAGATAACCCTCCCAAAAGTCAAGAGATTGAAGAATTAGAAGAAAAATCAGTCATTATAGATTCTACCGTTCTTGCTGAGGTTAAGGAAGTTGAAGTTGTTGAAATAGTCGAGGCTATAAACTTAGATAAACCTCAAGAGCTTGAAATATCAGATGAATTAGAAATATCAGATGAACTAGAAATATCAGATCAGCCGAAAAGGATTGAGCTTTCTCCATTTAGAATAGGCCCTTCAAATAAAATTAAAATATGGCAGGTAAAACGTGGCAGCGATCTAAAAGATATTTTAGAAAAATGGAGCGATGAAGAAAAAATAAAATTAACATGGACATTATCAAGTAATTATAAAGTTGATAAAGATATCTTTATTAGCGCGACATTTGAAAATGCTATTGAGATTTTGTTTTCCAAAGGCCTGAAAAATGCTCCTCGCTATTACTTAACGCAAACGCCGTCTTATGAGTTAAATATCAAGTAAATAAAATTTTTGGTTTTGGTAAAAAAAGACTCGGAAAATTAGTGAAATAAACTAATATAAAAACGTAATTTAATATTTGAGGGAAATAAAGACCATGGGTAATTATCCAGCTATCACGGATGACGTTTTGAAATCAGATTCTAAACTTTTGCAAGAACGTCACATTTATAAACCATTTTTATATCCATGGTGTTTTGAAGCATGGCAAACGCAGCAACGTATCCACTGGCTTCCCGAAGAAGTTCCCTTGGCAGAGGATGTACGTGATTGGCGCAAAAACCTTACTCCTGCCGAGAAAAATCTCCTAACCCAGCTTTTCCGCTTTTTTACGCAGGCTGATGTTGAAGTCAATAATTGCTATATGAAGCATTATTCACGAGTTTTCGGCCCTGTAGAAGTGCAGATGATGCTTTCTGCTTTTTCGAATATTGAAACCATTCATATTGCCGCTTATTCATATTTGCTTGATACTGTAGGAATGCCTGAAACTGAATATTCCGCCTTCCTTGAATATAAGGCAATGAAAGATAAATTTGATATATTGCAAGGAGCGAGCGTTACAACGCGTCGCGATATCGCCAAGACTATGGCGATGTTTGGCGGTTTTACCGAAGGTGTTGCGCTATTTGCTTCTTTTGCAATTATGATGAATTTCCCGCGCTTTAATAAGATGAAAGGCATGGGGCAAATTATTACTTGGTCAGTGCGCGATGAAACGCTGCATTGCTTGTCTATCATACGTTTATTCGGTGAGTTTATTGATGAAAATCCTGATATTTGGGATGATGAGCTTCGCGCGGAAATCCTTGAATGCTGCAAACAAACGGTTCTGCATGAGGATGCATTTATCGATTTATGCTTTGAAATGGGTGAGATTGAGGGCATGACTCCTGATGATGTGAAAAAATATATCCGCTATATCTCGGATCGTCGTTTGCAGCAATTACGCATGGAGCCTTATTATAATGTTACGGAAAACCCTCTTCCATGGATGGATGAAATGCTTAACGGCGCAGAACATGCGAACTTCTTTGAGAGCCGCGCAACTGAATATGCCAAGGCTGCAACCGAAGGTACATGGGAGGATGTATTTGCTGAGGATGCTTTCACTGGTAGATACGCGGTAAAAGCTGTTAAAGGTGGTAATGATGAAGCCGACATTTAGTTTTGAATTTTTCCCACCAAAGACTGAGAAAACAGGCAAATTATTGAGAGAAGCCGTGGCCGAGCTGGTTAAGCTGCATCCCAAATTCATGACCGTAACTTACGGCGCGGGCGGCACAACCAAAGATGGCACTATTGACACTATAATGAAGGAGATGGAGCGAACTAATATCCCCATTGGCTCGCATCTGACCTTTATCAATACGCCAAAATCGGAGCTTTTCAAATATGTTGATGGTTTGTGGGATCGCGGGATAAGGCATATAGTCGCGCTGCGCGGTGATATGCCCGAAGATTTGCAATGGCCATTGGATGAAGATGCGGATTATTTTCAATATACCTCTGACTTTGTAGAGGGGCTGCTAGAGCGTCATCCGTTCGAAATTTCCGTTGGCGCATATCCTGAAAAGCACCCTGATTCGAAAACGCTAAAGGCTGATGTTTATGCATTAGGTATGAAATGTGAAGCAGGGGCAACGCGCGCGCTAACCCAATTTTTCTTTGACAATGATGTGTATTATGAATTTGTTGAAAAATGCGCAGGAGCAGGAATTACAACGCAAATTGCGCCGGGGTTGCTGCCTATCCATAATTTTAAATCCATGTGCGGCTTTGCCAAAAGATGTGGCGCAAATATTCCTGATTGGCTGCATGAAAAATTCGAGGGATTGGAAAATAACCCTGAAGACGCGCGTAAGCTTGCTATTGATTTACTGGTTAAGCAAAGCGAGGATTTAGCCAAAAACGGAGTAGAGCATATCCATTATTACACGCTCAATAAATCTGATATTACAAAACAAGCTGTGGAGGCTATTTCCTAGAAACTGATTAATGTTCTTGTTATGTTTCACGTGAAACATTGATAGAATGAGCAACCTCGCCGCAATTCAGATTGCTTCGCCATTACACGGCTTATCCGTGTAATCCATGGATTACAGTATGCGCTGGAATGATAATTTTGTACTATTATTAATTTAAACTATTATATATTTGCATCAACGCCAATTTTTTTAATGAATTATTTATATTATCAATGTATAGTATATGGGAAATAGGATTTGGAATTGGTAAGTTGAGTGAGAATTTAGATATAACATCAAAATGGGACTGCACGCACCTGATTTAAGTAATCAGTTTCCTTCGATTGCGCAGCAGAAATGTGAATTAATTCCATTGGAAACCAAGATGTCAGAAACATTACCTGATTTAGGTAATCCAGCGATAAAATTAGATGATGAGGGGTTGAGAGGGTATCTTGCCCTAAATGGTTTATCATATCATGTGGGCGGGGGCGAGAATATGTTAATTCTGATGGTGAGCTTACGGCATATAATGAAGTTAATTTTGGTGGAGCCATTCAGGTAAACTTGACTGATAATATTTTAGTTGGGGCGGGAGCGTATGATGCTTCATACAATAATCCAGCTAGCTATGTATATATATCTTATGAGACAGATCGTTTCCTTGATGATAGATTTACAGTTGGCGTTGATGCTGGGTTTATTCATGGTTATGAGGAATATTTACCTGATGAGGTCTTATTAACTGGCGGCGTTGTTCCTATGATTGCTCCATTTGTAAGTGTTAAAATTGCTGATGCTGATAGTATTTTACCAGATGGAACAAATATTAAGTTTAATGCTGTTCCCTTACCCAGAGGTGAGGACGTTGAAGGAGTTGATCCCGTAGATGCTATTATCACTGCGCAACTTCGCGTTCCCTTTTGATTTTATAGTAGAAACCTCTGCAAAATTATAGAAATATACCAATATTAGCATCCTCGACTTGATCGGGGATCTATCTAGATTCTGCCCCTAAACCATTAACACCCTTTATAAAATTTGTTTTGTCTATTATAGTTAAGTGTATGAGCAAAAAAATATTATATATATTCGATGCAAGCGATTGGGAAAGTCGGATGGAGGTTGCAAGATGCGCTAAGGCGCGGGGAATGGAAATTGTAATTGGCTTAATTGACGGGGATAGAAGTGATCCTGAGTTTAAGGTTGTTCACTTAAAACGCGCGAATAAAAATATTGGTATCTTGTCTTCTTTAAAAATGGTGCGGGATATGAACGCACTTATAAAGCGAGAAAACCCTGATATTATCCATGCTGTGACGTTAAAATATGGTTTTATGATGGGTTTAGCGGCTTTTATGTTCAAAAATACGCATAAAATACATACTTTGGCGGGTTTGGGTTATTTATTCCGTAGTAATGAGGCTAAATCTGCGCTTTTACGTGCCGTTTTAAGGCCATTCTTAACTATTGTGTTGCGCCGTAGCAATACGACGCTGATATTTCAAAACCAAGATGATTTGGATTTGATGGTCGAGGGGGGCTATGCTGATGATCGTAAAAATACGATTTTAATTAAAGGCTCGGGCGTATATCTCGATAGATTTACACCTATTCCAAGCAGTAATGATAATAATGAGCCGATAATCCTTATGCCAACGCGCCTTGTCCATGAAAAAGGCGTTGCTATATTCGTTGAGGCAGCGCGGATTTTGAAAAAACGTGGTGTTAAAGCAAAATTTCAAATCGCAGGGGGGGAGACAAAACATAATCCGCGAGCAATATCTGCTGATGAAATGAACGAAATGGTTAAAGACGGCGCAGCGCAGTGGCTTGGGCGTGTTTCCAATATGCCAGAGCTATTATCACGCGCCGCGTTGATTGTGTATCCATCATATTATGGCGAGGGAATACCGCGTGTATTGCTGGAATCTTGCGCGGCTGGTAGAGCTATTGTGACAACCGATCACCCTGGTTGCCGCGAGGCAGTAAAGCATGGAATTAATGGATTGCTTGTCGAGGTTAAAAACCCAGAGCAAACCGCCGATGCCATTTATGAGCTGCTCACAAACCATGAAAAACGCAAAGCAATGGAAATCCAAAGCCGTAAATTAGCCGAGGAAGAATTTGATATTTATATAATTGCGCAAAAAACCACAAAGCTATATAATA
>JAMONE010000103.1 GCA_027066695.1 Micavibrio sp.
TCGTCAAGAGTTCTATAAACCAGTAGAGCGAGGCTTTGAGCGAGATATCAAGAAACGCCTTGATTATTGGAAAGGATTAAGAAATAAATCTTTATAGGTCTTAACCTAAGACAGACTATAAAAGAGCAACATAGTCATATGCAGCGTTAAAATCACGTATCTTGGATTTTTGTTCTTTTTCTAGTGCGGGGTCGCTGCCGTATTTTTCTACGTCATACATGCTATCGCGAAAGCTTTCCTCAACAAAGCATGCATCAAAAACCTGCCCCGCCTTTGCTGCGCCCTTAACCATGGCAAGCCCAAGGATTACCGAGCCACTTATAGAAGTTATAAACTGTAATATTGTGAAATGCTCATCATCAAGCGTGGCAACATAATCGGTCACAACCTTGTGCGCAGCTTTATCTTGGCTAAGTGCGGCAAGCCCCGTTGTTGTTTGAAGCGGCACTCCAAATTCCTTTTCAAACCAGTCAAGCCAAAGATTCCACTTATCTTTTTGCTGCGATAATAGCTCTTGTGGTTCATCGGCAAAATAGCAAATTAAATCAGTATCGATATATTTTAAAACATAACCGCTCATAGCCTCGCGCTCATTAGAGACACGGTCTATCTTTGTATTCAAAATCTGGGTAAAGGGCATGCTATCGGGCAAAATATCGTCAGTTTGCTGCGCCCATTCTTGCATAAGCCGCGTTGCGATCCCCTCATTAACAGCGCAAAGGAACGCGCCTGATTTAGTCTTAACAGGCTTCCCATCAAGCAATATATGAAAGCCTCCTACGGCCTTTTCAGTTGAGACAAGCTTGTAAAAACGTTTCATTATTTTTGGCCTTGCAGGTTCACATTGCTAAAATCGAATAATGCGCCCCAATCATAACTATCCGCATCTTTTGTAGAAACGTCATAGCCAATAATATCCCTAAGCTTTAATAGCAACGCCGAGACATCACTAATATCAATATCTTTATTATCTACGTTTGAAGATAATGTACCTTCAATCTTTACAGGAGAGCGAACATAATCAAAAACCAAATCAGGCGATAGAATATTACCAGATGAATTAATCTCACCTTTTAATTTAAGCATTTTATTACCCAAAGCAGACAGCACGATATTACCGCCTATATCAATATCATCGGATATAATTTTGAAGTCCTGAAATTTAAAATAACCATCCTCATGATTTATAAAAACCCCATCCATCTTGATATCGGCAATATTCACAGTGAATTGCGCCTTTTCATCAAAGCTATAATCATAATGCCCTTTCAAGCCCATAATTTTTATATCTATATCAAAAGACCATGGATTATCTCCAATTAGGCCATTACCGCGCAGCTTTGCTTTGCCTGCTTCGATATCATGGTCAATGAAAACTTTCTCTGCATAAAATTCTTTTGAGCCCATAGCGCCTTTTATTGCTTTAAAATCTTCAATATAAAATTGCGATACATGAGGCCTGCGAAGAGCAACATTCCAAAAGCCCATAAATACATGCACACGTCCAATCTCAACAATTGCATAGCCATTTTCAGGGCTAGATAGAACATTTATGCCCTTTGCATCAAAGCCAAGCTTTGGGAAAAAGCTCATATGAACAAGCGTATCAACTTTCGTTGGGCGCCCTTGAAACATGCCACTTACAAATCGCTCTACCGAGTCTTTAAGGCTGTCATTTGATCCGCCCATATTTGACAAAACAGTGATAGAGACAAGCGTAAATGCCGCCAAAATAAAGACTAGCTTTAATATTCCTATAAACCAGTTTTTTTCTTTTTTATCCAGCGATGGGGGCATATCGTTCATTGTTTTTCCTCTTTAATATAAATTTTAATCAATATTTTCAAATGGGTCTTGCTTATATTTATAATTAAACCCTAAGCTTTTCCAGCTATGAATAAGATCAGCATCAAGTGGCGCAGTAATATCGATAATCTGCCCATGCTTCATCGGATGAGGCAAAATTATGCGCCGCGAGTGAAGATGTAGCCGCTTTGCCAGTCCCATTCCCGCCAAATCAGCGTCAAGCATCTTGCTTTCCTCATCCTTAGTCGCGCGATATTTACGATCACCAATTATTGACGAACCAAGACCTTGCGCCGCATGGACGCGGATTTGGTGAGTGCGCCCAGTTCTTGGCCAAAATGCAACAAAGGCTGCGGCGCGGCCTACGCTTTCTATTACGCTATATTCTGTAAGAGCGAATTTGCCCTCTTCCTCATCAATCACCATTTTCTCAAAATCACCACCTGATTTAATAATCGGAGCTTTGATAGAGCCTTCCAGAACTTCAGGCGTTGGAGTTACAACCGCCCAATAAAGCTTACGAACTGCGCGCCCCTTAAATGCTTCGCCCAATGCTTTCGCGCATTTAGCAGAGCGAGCAAGCAGCATAACCCCGCTGGTATCCTTATCAAGACGATGAACTAGCCGCGGAACAACGCCATCTTCACCTTTAAGTGCAAGCAGCATCGCATCAACATGGCGATCAGTATTTGTACCGCCCTGCGACGCTAAGCCATAGGGCTTATTAATCGCAATGACATCCTCATCCTTATAAATCACTAGCGAGCGGATTAAATCTATATCACCCTCGGACAGCTCTCGTTTTGCTGGCTTATGTGTGCGCTCCTTCACATCAAAGGGCGGAATCTTTATTTCCTGACCCGAAATAATGCGCGTTTCAGGCTTTACCCGCTTACCATCAATGCGAATTTGCCCTTTGCGCATCAGCTTTTGCGCCAAGACATAAGGCATGTCAGGTACATTTTTCTTTAACCAACGCTCAAGCCTTTGGCCGTCATCATCGTCTTTTATAGTAATAAATTTAAGCTTAGCACTCATGATGGTAATCCCCTCATAATCCAAAGAGCTATAAATAACGCCATTATAGAGACAATAACAGATGCAAGCATATAAATAAGTGCATATATCATTTCCCCGCGTTCCCACATTGTTACAAAATCAAGCGAGAATGTAGAAAAAGTTGTAAATGCACCCAAAAACCCTGTTATGCACAAGGTTTTAAGCTCATGTGATACATGATCCATATTAGCAAATTTTGCAATTGCCAGACCCATAAGAAATGATCCCAAAACATTAACAATTAACGTCCCCCATGGAAAGCCATGGCCAAATATTTGCACCGCGCCAACATTAACGCCGTGGCGGGCAATCGCTCCGAGCGCTCCACCAAGAGCAACAACTGCTATTGTACTAATCATATAAACCTCTTATTATAGATTTTCGTTCCAACACTTAAAGGACGTTCCACTATAGTGGTTTTGATTAAGAATAATACATTGTCATCCCGTTGGCACTCGCAAGAGTGCTAAACAAACGGGATCCATAAAGACAGACAGCTTCGCTGCTGACATATAGATCCCCGCAGTATAAACAAAGCCATGCTTTGTCGCGGGGATGACTGGGGTGTTTTTCTCAATCAAAATCACTACATATAAAACTCTTATAGGACATTCACGCCAACATGTTAAGTGCTTTAAATTTAAACAATACACAACGCGGTACAATAGCCGCTCTTTGTGGGTTTCTAAGCTTTGCCATCGCTGATGCTTGCGCGAAATGGCTTGGTGCTTTTTATGATATTTCACAGGTGATTTTCTGGACATACTATATATCACTGGTTTTTGGCCTATGCTTATCTCCATTTTTAGGCGGTATAAAAAAGACTATTAACACAAAGAAGCTTCATATCCATATCGGGCGCGGGATTTGCGCGTTTGGTATATCATTCTTTATCGTAAGCGCATTAAAAGGCACGAACAGCCTGCCGCTAGCTACGCTTTATACTATATTGTTTCTTGCGCCGTTTTTAATAACTATTGCTGCGATTTTTGTTTATAAAGAAAGTGTCCCGCACAAAAACTGGTTTATAATTGCCTTGGGTTTTTTGGGGATTTTACTCGCTTTTCGCTTTGGCTTAACCGATTTTTCAATAAATGTCTTATACGCGCTCATCGCACTTATGTTCATTGTATTACTTAGCCTGCTAGCAAGGCCGCTTGACCATAATGAGAGTATATTATCCCTTTCATTCTACCCTAATATAGTGATCCTATCACTGCTGAGCGTTTATATGCTGCCTGATATTAAGCTACCGCAAATGCAGCATATGCCCGTGTTTTTGCTTAACGGAATATGCGTTACCATTGGATTAAGTGCGATTGCCTATGGCTTTCGCATCGCGCCATTTGCTGTTGTTGCACCTATTCACTATATCCAAATGGTACTAGCCTTAGCGATCGGCTATCTAATATTCGATGATATACCCGATATATGGATGATCTGCGGCGGCGCTATCATCAT
The DNA here is from genome assembly GCA_027066695.1 of Micavibrio sp. Classification (GTDB taxonomy): domain Bacteria; phylum Pseudomonadota; class Alphaproteobacteria; order Micavibrionales; family Micavibrionaceae; genus UBA1672. The sequence goes on from JAMONE010000103.1 coordinate 4,327, forward strand.
CATAAGCGGCATCTTACTTATTTTCAGCAAAGAAAAACCTGCTAAGCGAAATTTTTAGAGTCAAGACTTATTAAAAAAAAGCATTCTATGCTTACAACAAACCTGCATCTTTTAGCTCGGCCTCCATTTCGGGGCAAAGCGCATCATCAAGGCCAGAGCCATCATAAACACCGCGATCAGGCGGAATATCACTATGCTTGAAATATCGCCAGCCTTGAAAAGCTCGCCTTGGCATATGCATAGTCTCGATCATTTGCGCATCTTGCACAATCATACAGCGCATACCTTCTTCGCCGCGCTCCACCATTTCAAATCCTAAAATTTTATGACGGCACTGGATACGATTTTTTATCACGCGATATATAGAGCCGCCGCTACGCAAAATATCTTCGGCTTGGCGTGGCTTATAACGTGTCCAGCACGGCACTGCGACATGACCATGATAATCAAACAGCTCACGTTGTTGCCATTCGTAAAAGCTTTGTAGATCGGGAACGCCTGCCACTAATTTTATAAGATGTACACTCATGCGCATATAATATACATTATGGCGTTAGTGTAAATGTTTACTGCTAAGTTCTTCATCAAGATTCGGGGGCAGGCTATAGCCTCGGTGAATCCCAGCCTTCCACAGCCTTTCTTGCGCCGCATCTATATTATCGGCAGTCTGATAAAGCGCATCGGCAATTAACGGTGATTTCATAAATTCTCTATAGATTTTTGCATTTTCGCGAATCACATCAGACAAATTCGCCAGTGCAAATAAATCCTCATTATTGGCTGTTATCTTACCATTGCTAGCCGCTTCAGAGCTTTCCAAAAGGCTTTGCAGCGCGTTTAACAGCTCACTTCGGCCAATTTTAAGAATGTAATCATCGGTGACATGGCGGACTTGAACGTCACTACATATTTGGCGCAGCTCTTTAAGTCTCTCGGGAATATCTATTTCAACATTAGAGTAGACGGGATTATTAATCATTATTTGGTTAATCGGCTCAAGAATTTGCTCAAACATCTCTTTGCTTACAATGCGATTAGGCGAATCTTGCAATAGCAGGTTTTTCCCCGCTGCTTTACTAAATTGCCCTTTTATATCTGCAAAATAAACCATATTTTCTTAAATACCCTTTGCTCTAGTATTATGCGGGCTTTACAAGGCTATCTCTAGCGTTTAAAAACCATAGTTAAATATAGATCAAAAAGGTTAACAAAACATGTTTAATTTGACAGAAAAAACGGCATTAATAACTGGCGCAACTGGCGGAATTGGCGGAGCTATCGCGAAATCTCTACATGCTCAGGGAGCTGTTGTTGGAATATCTGGACGAAATGAAGATAAATTAAACGCTTTAGCCGCAGAGCTTGGGGATCGCGTCCACGTACTTCCCGCTGATTTATCAAGCGATGAAGCAATCAAAGATTTGATTAAACGCGCCGATGAAGCTATGGGGCAAATCGACATACTTGTTAATAACGCAGGCCTAACGCGTGATGGACTTTCCATGCGCATGAGTGATAGCGATTGGCAAGATGTATTGAACGTCAATCTAACCGCTCCTTTCAAGCTTGCACAAGCAGTGCAGCGCGGCATGATGAAACGCCGCTATGGCCGTATCATCAATATTTCCTCTGTTGTTGGCGTTACGGGCAATCCTGGGCAATGTAACTATGTTGCCTCAAAGGCAGGAATGATAGGCTGGTCAAAAGCGATGGCGGCAGAAATCGCAAGCCGCGGAATTACTGTTAACTGCATTGCACCAGGCTTTATTGCTACGGCGATGACCGAAGCATTAACAGACGATCAAAAAGCTGCAATAAACGCCAATATCCCTGCTAAAAAAATGGGATCAAGCGAAGATATCGCCGCCGCAGCTAGCTACCTCGCTAGCAATGAGGCAGGATATGTTACAGGGCAAACTCTCCATGTTAATGGCGGTATGGCGATGATTTAGGGGTGAAATCCTAATGCCCTACGCCCTAATAATATTCGATTGTGATGGTACGCTGGTTAATAGCGAGATGCTTAATATACGCCTAATAATTAGCTAGCAGCCCCCTAATTTAAGATCAGATTCAATCATTTCTATTACAAGTTCTTCAAACGAAGTTTTAAGCTTCCAGCCAAGTTTTGTTTTCGCTTTAGTTGGATCACCTAGTAATAAATCGACCTCGGCAGGGCGGAAAAATTTCGAGCTTATATCAACTAATAAATCACCGCTTTTTGCATTATAGCCTTTTTCATTAATATCTTGGCCTTCCCAACGTATTTTTATATCAAAGTAAGCAAAAGCCAACTCAACAAATTGACGAACACTATGTGTATTTCCAGTTGCAAGCACATAGTCATCTGGTTGGACTTGCTGTAATATACGCCACATACCTTCCACATAATCACGTGTATGTCCCCAATCACGCTGCGCGTCAAGATTTCCCAACGTTAATTTATCTTGAAAACCTTTATTCATCGCAACAACAGCTTTAGTTATTTTACGGCTGACAAAGTCTTCGCCTCGTAATGGGCTTTCATGGTTAAATAAAATGCCGTTAGAAGCAAACATACCATAAGCTTCACGATAATTTATTACTGACCAATAAGCATAAACCTTCGCAACTCCGTAAGGGCTACGAGGGTGAAAGGGTGTAGCCTCAGATTGAGGGTTTTGCGCAACTTTGCCGTAAAGCTCGGACGTGGAAGCTTGATAAAACTTTGTTTTTTCAACCAGCCCAGAAATGCGAATTGCTTCTAATATACGTAAAACACCAAGTCCATTAGTATTGCCCGTATATTCAGGATTTTCAAAACTAATTTTTACATGACTTTGTGCTGCAAGATTATAAATTTCATCAGGACTAACCTCTTGAATAATCTTCAACAAGCTAAGAGCATCGGTTAAATCTCCATAATGCAAATTAAGATCGTTGAAACGTGCGCCTAAAAGATAATGAAGTCGCGCCGTGTTTGAAAATGATGTACGGCGTATTATTCCGTGAACTTCATAGCCCTTATTAAGTAAAAATTCAGCCAAATAAGCTCCATCTTGTCCCGTTATTCCTGTAACTAAAGCAATTTTGCCCATAATTATATCCCTTTGAAGTCATTTAAACGTAATAAATGCTTATTTATTCACTAGATAACTATAACTCAATAAGCTATAAACGCTCTTAATATTATAAAACAAATTCTGTGAGCATAAATGTCAAACTCAATTTTAGTTACAGGAGCAGCTGGATTTATCGGATTCCATACAGCTCTTCGCCTTCTCCAAGCTGGAAATGACGTTGTTGGCATTGATAATCTTAATGATTATTACGATGTTTCATTAAAAGAAGCGCGCCTTCAAGAACTCGATAATTTTGCAAATTTCCACTTTATTAAAGAAGAAATATCAAACAAAGATGGTTTGGATAAACTGTGGTCAGAAAAAGGCCCTTTCAAAAATGTTATACATTTAGCTGCGCAAGCTGGCGTTCGCTATTCGATTGAAAATCCACACGCCTACATTACAAGCAATATATTAGGCCATCTTAATATTATAGAGATGTGCAGGCACACAAAAGATTTTGAACATCTTGTTTTTGCTAGCTCGTCTTCTGTTTATGGCGGTAATAAAAAGCTGCCATATTCGGTTGAAGATCCAGTTGATAATCCTATATCACTTTACGCCGCAACAAAGAAAAGCGATGAGCTTATGAGCCATAGCTATTCTCACTTATATAATATCCCGCAAACAGGTTTACGTTTTTTCACTGTTTATGGCCCTTGGGGTCGTCCTGACATGGCCTTGTTCATTTTTACAAAGGCTATATCAGAAGGTAAAAAGCTTCCTGTCTTTAACCATGGTGAGATGAAAAGAGATTTCACTTATATAGATGATATTGTCACAGGCATCTTAGGCACTCTTGAAAACCCACCAAAGCGGGAAGAGGGCGTAGCGCCTTATAGAGTTTTAAATATTGGCAACACAAAATCTGAAAACCTTATGGATTTCATAGGGATAATTGAGAATAAATTAGGGAAGAAAGCAGATATAGACTTTCTACCTATGCAAGCTGGTGATGTTAAAGAAACTTACGCAAATATCAGCGAGACTACAAGAATTACAGGCTATAAGCCCACTACAACAATAAATGAAGGCGTTCCACGTTTTATTGATTGGTATAAAAGCTACTACAAAATAGGCGCATAAAATATGTGCGGCATTGTGGGATATTTTACGACTAGCCAAAAACCTTCTGCCCAAGACGGGCTGCAACTTGTAAAAACAATGAGCCAATCCTTAAGCCATAGAGGGCCTGATGCTGATGGTCATTGGTTTGATGCTGAGGCTGGGATATATTTAGGACATCGTCGCCTATCTATTCAAGATTTATCCAGCTCTGGCGCACAGCCGATGACATCGCATTGCGGACGATATGTTATTATATTTAACGGCGAGATTTATAACGCGGCGAAAATCATAGATAAATTAAAAACCGTTAACGCTAACATTACTTTTAAAGGCCATAGCGATACTGAAATTCTTTTAGAAGCGTTTGCCTTGCTCGGCTTAAGTAAAACGCTAAGCATCATTAAAGGCATGTTTGCGATTGCTCTTTGGGATAAGAAAGAGCGCACGTTATTTTTGGCGCGCGACCATATCGGCAAAAAGCCGCTTTATATTGGATGGGTTGATGGGAAAATTGCCTTTGCCTCTGAGCTAAAAGCTCTTAAAATATTGGCACATAGTGGCCTTGATATTAATCATGAAGCGATGGATTACTATAACTATTTCGGCTTTATTCCTGCACCGCATTCAATTTACAAAGGCATTTTTAAGCTGGAAGCAGGGCATTTCATTGTTCTTAATGAGCAAGATATAAACAGCAAATCCAAAAACATTATCCTAGAAAAATCACAGCTTTACTGGCAGGTCAAAAAGCCTGCTCAGCAGCTAGAAACTGGCGCATGGCAAGAGCAGCTAAAGCAAATCCTACAAAATGCCGTAAAAGGGCGCATGGTATCTGATGTTCCTTTGGGGGCTTTCTTATCAGGCGGTATTGATTCATCACTTATAACAGCGTTAATGCAAGAGCAGTCCGATACAAAGATAAAAACATATAGCATAGGGTTTGAAAATGCTGCGTTTGACGAATCGCGCCATGCAGCAAAAGTGGCTGCGCATTTAAAGACGGATCATACTTCTTATATGGTAACGCCAGAAGAAACGCTGCAAATAATTCCAGAGCTTCCCAATATTTATGATGAGCCATTTGCCGATTACTCACAAATTCCAACCGCTATTTTATGTCAGCAAGCATCTAAAGACACTGTTGTCGCAATAAGCGGCGATGGCGGGGATGAGGTATTTTGCGGTTATAAACGCTATTTTTTGCTGAAAAAGCTGTTGGATACTTCGAATAATCTGCCTTACGCCGCTCGCAAAGCCATTGCCCTTGCCTTATCACTGCCAAGCCAAGGGGCTTATAATAAGCTTCATATGAATGGCAAACGCATCCATTCTATTGCAGGTTTTTTACAAGAAAAAACCCTAGAGGACGCAACACTTAGGACATTAAGTATTAATCCAGCATATGGCAAGCCAGCTACATTAGATTTAAATAACCTATGCGGCCTTAACGATCTTGAGCGCATGATGATGATTGACACTCAATTATATTTGCCAGATGACATATTAGTAAAAGTTGATCGTGCCTCTATGTTCTCATCTTTAGAAGTGCGCAGCCCGCTGCTTGATAAAGATGTGATAGAGTTTGCATGGAGCATGACTATAGAAAATAAAATATTTCCCAAAGAGGGGCGTGGAAAACGGCCTTTATATGACTTATTGTGCGAATATGTTCCAAAAGAAATTATTGATCGCCCTAAACAAGGTTTCTCACCGCCTATTGCTGATTGGCTGCGCGAATCGCTGAAAGATTGGGCTGGTGACTTGCTAAATGAAGAAACGCCGCTTTATGAGCGTGGATATATGCAAAAACACTGGTCGGAATTCCTTAGCGGGCAAGCAGACCATCATAACGCGCTATGGGGCATGCTTATGGCACAAGCATGGTATTTAAATAATCATTAAATTATTATTTACTGTTGAATACTAAACTAAAGTCTATTAAAAGCTATGATATGACTTATATATTGAAAAACATGAAAATTGCAGTTATCGGCTTAGGCTATGTAGGAATGCCCTTGGCTGTAGCTTTGGCAAAATATGGCTGCGTCGTTGGCTATGACGTTAATAAAACACGTGTCAAAGGCTTAAAAGATGGCTGGGACAGCAATAGAGAGCTGCGCCAGAACATTCTACGGACTACCTCTTGTCAATTTACAGATGATATTGCTGATATTAAAGATGCAGATATTTATATTGTCACAGTTCCAACGCCAATTGATGAAGATAATAATCCTGATTTAGATATTGTTGAAAAAGCAACAAAAGCGTTAGGTGCATTGATTGATAAAGGAAATATAATAGTCTATGAAAGCACAGTATACCCAGGTGTAACCGAAGATATTTGCGGCGCTATTTTAGAAAAAGAAAGCGGCCTTAAAAGTGGCGTTGATTTCGTACTCGGTTATTCACCCGAACGCATTAACCCTGGTGACAAAGAACATAGCGTTGAAAACATCACAAAAGTAGTAGCAGCGCAAACTGATGATGCCGCAGATCTTTTGGTTGAAATTTACGGTCAAATGAATGGCGGTAAAATATTCAAAGCCAAGAATATCAAAACTGCCGAAGCATCAAAAGCAATTGAAAATGCGCAGCGCGACATCAATATCGCATTCATCAATGAAATTACAATGATCCTAAATAAGATGGGCTTGTCTTCTCATGATGTTATTGACGCAGCAAGCACAAAATGGAATTTCCTGCCCTTCAAACCCGGCCTTGTTGGCGGGCACTGCATAGGCGTAGACCCATATTATTTGGCTAAAAGCGCTATTGATGTAGGGCATCAACCAGAAGTCATTTTGGCAGGACGGAAGACCAATGATAATATGGGCGCTTATGTTGCACAGCGTATAGATTACTTCTTGGAATCTTCCAGTAAAAAACGAAATATTTTAATACTCGGATTTACTTTTAAAGAAAATATAAATGATATACGTAACACAAAGGTTATTGATGTCATTAATAAGCTAAAATCATATGGATATAATGTTGATGTTCATGATCCACAGGCAGTGCCCGAAGATGTAGTAAGTGAATATGGCTTTAATATCTTAACATCTCTGCCGCAAGATAAGAAATATGACTGCGTTACACTGGCGGTAAACCATGAAATTTACATGGAAATGAGCGTTGAAAACATCTCATCACTATTAAATACTAGTGGCAAAGCTGTAATCTATGACATTAAGGGAATATGGAAAGAGCTGGGATTTCCAAAGACACTGTCATATGAAACCATGTAAAAAAACCAAAGTTCTTTTTATTCTGCCAACATTAGGCGCTGGCGGGGCGGAGCGAATCCTTATTACGTTGATGAATAATATTAACCGTAATCGCTTTACGCCAGAATTCCTTACCCTAAATGATGGCGGCCCTATTAAAGAATGGATCGACAGTGATATCCCGTTTCACTCATTTAAAGATCAAACAGTTAAAACCAGTATCTTTAAGCTTTATGCGCTAGTAAAAAAGACACAGCCTGATGTAATTTTCACTACAATGGTACATTCCAATGCACTTGCATTACTAATGAAAATAGCCTTTCCTCATGTTCGTGTGATAGTGCGTGAAGCCGCGCTGCCATCGGTTTTAATCTCTAAATATGGTATTAAGGGCAAAGTTTGTACATTAGTGTATAAACTCTTATATTCTAAAGCCGATATGGTTATAAGTAACTGCTCCCAAATGCTAGATGATTTTGAAA
>JAMONE010000104.1 GCA_027066695.1 Micavibrio sp.
CAAGTATTGTAATAGGGGGTAAATTGAAAATCAAATTAGGTTTTTCACAAACATTAATTTGTGCATCAATAATTTTTGCGCCAATCTTGTACTCGCTGCGCAAAAGCTCATTATCATATTCTTCTTTAAAGGTTGAATGGAGGCGGCTTATGATGTCAAAGCCTTGCGCCTCCATCGCTCCTACAAATGCTCCTTTGATTTCAGGTTGTGCTATATTACCTTTTAAATAATGTCGCCCGACCTCGCTAAATGATAGGAAACAGCGGTGGCGATGGATGCCTATTTCTGCGCCTATTGGCAATTGAGTTCTTAAGTTTGTAAATCTTATGGGCGCGGGATATGCATCTTCGGGATGCTCTATGCTTTGTGCATACTCAACCTTTTGCACCTTGGCGCAGGAAGATATTAAAAAAGACATAGATAGAATTAAAGCTATTTTTATTGTAAAATGCATCATATTTTTATGATAAGATGCAGACGCTAAAAAGCAAGGAAGAAAATCTATGAGTGATCGTAAAGTAACTATATCCCGCAAAACCAATGAAACCGCAATTGATATTTCTATTAATTTAGACGGTAGTGGTAAATCAGATATTAAAACAGGCATCGGTTTTTTTGACCATATGTTAGAGCAACTCGCCAAGCATTCTTTGATTGATATAGTAATCAAGGCGGATGGAGACTTGCATATTGACGGTCACCATACGGTTGAAGATGTTGGCATTACGTTAGGGCAGGCGATAAAGCAAGCTGTTGGCGATAAGAAGGGCATTCGCCGTTATGGGCATTTTGATCTTGTCATGGATGAGGCGCGTTCTTCCGTTGCTTTGGATTTATCTAATCGTCCATATTTGGTATGGGATGCAGATTTAAACGCTAAACGCTTAGGTGAGATGGATGGAGAGCTGTTTCAGGAATTTTTCCAAGCCTTTGCAGGTGCGGGCGGAATAACGCTGCATATAATAAATATTTGTGGCTCTAATAATCATCATATAATCGAGAGTATATTTAAAGCTTGTGCGAAGGCTTTGCGCATGGCAGTGGAAATAGATGCTCGCGCGAGTGATCAACTTCCCAGTACTAAGGGCAGTCTTTAAATCTCTATCGGGATATAGTAAAATTAATGAATGACTTTAAAATTATATTAAAGGATTTGAAAGAGCAAAGCCGCTATCGCTCATTAAATTTGCCAAATGGTATTGATTTAACATCGAATGATTATTTAGGTATGGCGGTGCATCCGCTTTTACGAGAATACGCTATTAATGCTCTTGAAAATGGAATGGATATAGGCGCGGCGGGATCACGGCTTTTACGTGGTCATACTGATTATCATGCCGAGCTTGAGGAATTTGCCTGTACGTATTTTAGCGCACCCAAAACTTTGTTTCTTGCAAATGGGTTTATTGCTAATTATGCGCTGTTTACCACGCTTCCTAGCCGTCACGATGTGATTTTATATGATGCATTGATACATGCAAGTGTACGTGATGGAATGCGTGCGAGTGATGCGCGCAGCTTTAAATTCTTGCATAATGATATTGATGCATTGGAAAAGTTATTAAACTTACATAAAGATAGCAATATATGGGTGGCAATTGAGTCTGTTTATTCTATGGATGGTGATAGTGCGCCCATCATGCAGATTTACAATCTAATAAAGCGTCATGATAATGCAATGCTAATTATTGATGAAGCGCACGCCACTGGAATTTATGGTCAAAGCGGCAAGGGCTTGGCTTATGATATAATTCAAACTAATGGCTATGATAAGATTATAACGCTCCATACTTGTGGTAAAGCTGTTGGCGTGGCTGGCGGCTTAATCTGTGCTAGTGCTGAAATTATAGATTACATGATTAATAAATCACGCCCGTTTATTTATTCAACCGCGCCTATGCCGCTGCAAGCGTTGCTAGTGCGAAAATCACTGGAAATATTGGCTTGTGATGATGGAGCGCAGCGACGTGATAAGCTTTTATCATTATGCATACGGGCAAAGGAATTATTCGGTGGCGCGGGATCGCAAATTGTTCCGATAATACTCGGCGAGGATGAAAAGGCTGTACGTGTTGCGGGAGCTTTGCAAGAGGCTGGCTATGATATTCGCGCGGTGCGCCCGCCTACTGTGCCGCAAGGCTCGTCGCGTTTGCGCTTATCCCTTAGCTCTAACCTTGATGAATATATTTTACAAGGCTTTGCAGATACGCTAATTTTGAATTCTGTTAAGATTTGATTGTCAGAAGCTTCCCCCAAATGCAACTTTAACCCCTTTCGAGAAAATGCTATAGTTAGGCTGTAGGTTTCTTAAATTAGTTTTGTGTAAGATTTATATAGACAATAAAGCGTAGGATAAACATGCAATAGCTGCGCTTTCCGCGCGTAAAATATTATCACCTAAACTAATGGCGGTAACTTGTTTTGCTGTGCTTAACAGCTCTATCTCGCCTTTATCAAAACCGCCTTCTGCGCCAATTAGAAAGGCTGCGCCATTTTTATATGAATATGATGAAATCGGATTAGCCCCTGAATTTCGCTCTAAACAAACATAAAGGGGGGTGTTCTTGTCTGCCAATATATCGGTGAGTTTTTGAGTATCATGCAACACTGGTAAATCGAGACGCTCGCACTGCTCGGCGGCTTCTATGATTTGAGCATTCATGCGGTTTTCATTAAGCTTTCGGTTTTCTGTGCGGTTGGTGATTACGGGGTAAAGCCCGCTAACGTCTAGCTCAACTGCTTTTTCTATCAATATATCCATGCGCTGTTTTTTGATGGGGGAGAAAAACAAATCGAATTTAATCGGCGCGGTTGGCTGCTTTCTTATTTGTTTGCTCACACTTATTTCACAAGATTTTTTGCTAATCGCTGTAATGGATGCCAGCCACTCGCCATTTTTTCCATTGAAAATGCGTATAACATCTTCCGTATTTTTGCGTAAAACATTCTTCAAATAATGCGTTTGTTCAAGATTTAGCAGAATTTTTGCATTTTCTTTTACTTCAGCATTGAGATATAGGCGCGGATACTTGTATAAATTTATCATGACAAATTTACTAAGCACCAAAGAACATACAGATATCAAGCAAATTATGTGGATTGAGAAGTTTCTCCCCGAATCTTTTAGCCCCTATATTTATTTGATGCGCCTTGATCGACCAATTGGAATATGGCTTTTGCTTATCCCTGCGCTATGGAGTATCACGCTGGCATCTGGTGGGGCGATGAATGTTAATTTTTACCATATTTTCCTATTTGTAATCGGAGCAATTATCATGCGCGGCGCGGGATGTGTGGTAAATGACCTGTGGGATCGTGATTTAGATAAGCTGGTAGAGCGCACAAAAAACCGCCCAATAGCCAGCGGCGCGGTATCCACTAAAGCAGGATTATTGTTTTTGGCTACTTTATTACTAATCGGTTTAATTATATTATTGCAATTTAATTTGGTGACGGTAATTTTGGGATGCTTAGTCGTGCCGTTAATTATTTCCTACCCATTAATGAAGCGCATAACATGGTGGCCACAAGCATTCTTGGGGCTTACCTTTAACTTTGGTGCATTAATGGGATGGAGTGCAATTACAGGAGAGATTACAGCGCCTGCAATTTTACTATATATAGGCGGGATATTTTGGACGCTTGGTTATGACACTATCTATGCGCATCAAGATAAGGAAGATGATGCAATGGCAGGCATAAAATCTACTGCGCTTAAATTTGGTAAATATAGCAAATTATGGGTTAGTATTTTTTATACTCTAAGTATTTTACTTATATTATTCGCTAATATTTTAACTGATGGCTTAGGCCTAGCCTCTGCGCTAATTATTATTCCTGCGCTTCATTTTGCATGGCAGATATATAAATGGGAGCAAGATAATCAATCCAGCTCCCTTTATATTTTTAAATTAAACCAAATTACTGGCCTGCTTATACTGCTTTGCTTTGCTATTTAGCGTCACTAAGCGACTAGATTAAGCAACTCTGGGCTTTTTCTTATTACCAGAAAATTTGCGTTTAGGGTTTTGGTTACTTGAGCCTTTGCTATATTTAGAGTATTTAGCATCGCCGCCGCCACTATTGCGATCATCACGATTATTACGCTTTGGCTTGGAATCCTTATTAAAAGGCTTCTTTTTGCTGAAAGGCTTGTCACCGCTATTGCGAGTTTCATTGCTATTACGATCATCATGTTTAAAGCTTTTGTCCTTATTGAACTTACGACCTTCAGAGCTACGGCTTTCACCGCCACGTTCCTCTTTGTTTTTAAACCGTTTTTCATTGTTGAACTTGCGTCCTTCAGAGCTACGGCTTTCACCATCGCGCTTGCTGCGATCATCACGGTTGAATTTCTTGCCTTTATTGAAAGACCTTTCTTCACCGTTACTATCATCACGAGAACGACGAGAGTCTCTATCGAAACTTCTGCTCTTATTACCGAATTTCTTGCCTCCGCCATTTCTTGATCGTTTCTTATTATCGTTACGCGCAGGTCCTCTGGTTGATTTTTTCTTACTAGGATCCATAAGCACTTCAATAGCATGCCACTTACGGCCATCTTGCGGAGATAAAAGACATAGAGCGCTGCCCGATGCTCCCGCTCTTGCTGTGCGGCCAATACGATGGATATAATCTTCTGGCACTTGCGGCAAATCATAGTTAATTACATGTTCGATATGCGGAACATCAAGACCGCGCGAGACAACATCTGTTGCAACAAGAATTCTAAATCTTTTATTACGATATTCTTTAATAACACGATCACGTTTGCGCTGTTGCAAATCACCATGTATTGCTTGCGCATCAAACTCATCATTATTGAGCTTTTTCGCCATTTTATCTGCGCCGCGCTTTGTTTTAACAAAGATAATAACAGAGCCAGTGCGGGCATGAAGTTCATTCACAAGCGTTGAGTATTTAGTATCTGCACTAACATGAAGGATTTCTTGCTTAATATTTTTAGCTGGATTTATTGTTGAGCCAACGGCTACGCGCTCTGGGTTATCAAGATATTTATCAGCCATTTTCATAATATTACCAGGCATAGTAGCTGAAAACATTAAAGTTTGGCGATCATTTGGAATATGTTTTACAATGGCATCGATTTGTATGCTAAAGCCCATATCAAGCATACGATCCATTTCATCAAGCACCAAAAATCTTGCATCATCAAGATCAAGATTTCCACGTCTTAAATGGTCGTCAATACGACCTGGTGTTCCAACAACAAGACGTGGTCGATTACGTAGCTGGTTGCATTGCTTGCCCATAGGCTCGCCGCCAATTAGAAATGCAGTCTTGATTTTGCTTTTAGGCCCTAAAAGCTGATGCATAACATCCATTACTTGCTTACCAAGCTCTCTAGTTGGTGTCATAACAAGAGCTGTTCCGCGCTCATTACGAAGCAAGAACTCAATTAGTGGAACAGAAAATGCAGCAGTCTTACCAGTTCCTGTTTGGGCAGAACCCAAAACATCGCGCCCTTCAAGAGCGAACGGTATTGCCTGTGCTTGGATTGGTGTAGGTGTATCATATTTCATGTGTGCCAGAGATTTGGCAAGCACGCGGTGTAGGCCGAGGCCATCAAAATTATTCATCATTTTTCCTTTTGCTATTACAATTATGTAATTTTAGCTCTATTAAATGAACTTTACGGAAAAGACAAAATGATCAATTTTGATTAATATCCAAAAGCTCTGCTCATGTGCTAATCACACAAGCTGGCGCAGAACATCGCAGGTTTTTGCTTCGTTGTCAAGGAATTAGTAGTTTAATTGAATAACCCGCCCCAAGGGGGCTTCGCTCTCCTGCCAGACAGTAGTGCGTCTTGCTGCGTAGTCCTTAATTCTCTAAAGGAAGCCATTCCCTACAGTTTTGCGCAAAGATTTTATAAAATCTTCTTTGGCAGAGCAACGGCAATAACTACAAATATCGCGCCCAAAGCAATGCCAACTACGCTTCCGTTTATTGCTGGCAGTAATGCTTCATATTTATCATTACCGCTTTGCGCAATAGATACCGCGCCGCCAGCTATCTTATCAAACAAATGTGTATTGCCTTTAATCCAGCCATATAGCAACGTAAATGCGAAAGCTCCGCCTAAGCCACCAAGCGCAAAGAATATAGCGTCCTTGCGCCCTGTCGCCGCAGCCGCCAAGCCCGTACCAGGGCAATATCCCGAAATGGCAAAGCCTATCCCTAAGATTGCGCCGCCAGCAATAACTCCGCAATAAGCGGTCTTGATTGAGATATGAGAAGCATCAATAGCCCCGAAATACATACCCGCAAACAACAATATTGATGACAATCCAATTGCAAGCAAAATGACTTTCATCAACCGCAAGTCATTAAGGCGCAGCATGTTTATAATATTCTCGGGGTTAGTTGCACCAACACGGTTTAGCGCAAAGCCGAAAAACGTTCCTATGATAATTGCTAATAATAGTTCCATAATTTGTATCTCCTATTTATTCTTTTTGAATATAAAAATTGCAAGCGGGATAGAGGTTGCAAACATTCCAGCAGCAAATAAATACCCGCTTAACGCTGTTTGCATCATGCCACTCATCATGTGGCCGCTGGTACAGCCACCTGCTAGGCGCGCACCGAATAACACCGCAAAACCTGCTATAAATGTAACGATATAACGCTTTGCCCTAGAATCGCCGAAACGCTCGCGCCATATTTCGGGCATATGCTTTTGCTCCCTTGTTGGTTTATCACCCTTGGTAACAGAAGAAAGGAACGCACCAAACATCATTGCAATGACAAATATAAAGCTGTAATTCAGCGGATTAGCAGCGTTTTTAGCGTATTTCCCGCCGCTTTTATTAAGATAAGCATTCGGCGAAGCATAGCCGCTTTTGCTTGTGCTATCTTCTGTAATTATATCGGGCTGCACCAAATCCCACATAGCTGCGTCAGCAATAACAAACTGGGTAGAAACCCCGATTGGCTTTACTATCATAACGGCAAGCAAGAATGATGCGGCCAATAATATGCCGCCTATATGCCATGGTAGAATTGAGTTCTTCATTTTAACTTTCTCCTTTACTTATTTCATCAGTTTTCATCAGCGCAAAATTCTTTATGTAAGACTTGCATAATCTCAAGCGCAGCATTGTTGGAAATGCTGTAATATAGGGTTCTGTGATCTCGCCTGAAGGAAACTATCCCCTCTTGCTTTAATTTCGAGAGATGCTGAGAGGCCGAAGTTTGGGCAATGCCTGTTTGCTCCATTATCTGGCTTACGCTTTTTTCTCCCTCAACCAGTTCACACAAAATCAGCAAACGACTTTGGTTAGCAAAGCTCTTCAAGAAATTTGCTACTTGCTCAGATTTTTTAGTCATATCATTGTTTTCTAATATCATATATCCAGCATATCAGCTAAATGTAATATTAGCAAGCTATATAATGAGAGAAATCTACATCCGCGCTGGAATCTCAATCCCAAGCATCTCCAGCATAAGGGATAGCTGCTTGTGCGTTTGCTGGCATAGCGCGAGGCGGCTTAGTTTCAAGGCTTCATCCTTTTCAGATAATATGTGGCAATTACCGTAGAAGGAGCTAAATTCCTGTGCAAGTTTAAACGCATAATCACATAAAAGATGCGGAGTATAATGCTTCATCGCGCTGGCAAAGTGATCGGGCAGCTCGCTTAGAAGCAATGCCAAGCTACGATCCCCATCGGTGATTTTAAACTCTTCACAAATAATATCGCCCTGTACGTGTGCTTTACGCAGCAAAGATTGAATGCGTACAGCCTGATAAAGCAAGTACGGCCCTGTCTTTCCCTCAAACGAAGTCATGCGATCAATATCAAAGATGTAATCTGCACTGCGGTTATTTTGTAGATCAGCAAATTTCACAGCGGCAATTGCAACTTTATGGGCAACGCTAGCCCGCTCGGCCTTGTCCATATCCTTGGCAAGCTCCGCCTCATTAAGGCGGCTTTGCGCTTTTTCTATCGCCATAGAGATAAGCTCTTCAAGGCGCATAACCCCGCCCGCTCTGGTTTTGAACGGTTTACCATCGCTTCCGTTCATTGTGCCAAAGCCAGCATGGATAAGCTCTATCTTATCTTCGGGAGCTATGCCAGATTTACGCGCAGCGCGGAAAACCTGCTCGAAATGCAGGGCTTGGCGTTGGTCTACTACATAGATAATTTTGCTTGGGTTATGGCTCTGCTTGCGCTCAATAATAGTTGCAAGATCAGTAGTACCATAAAGCACCGCGCCATCGGATTTCAGTAACATTAGAGGAGGAAGCTCCTTTTTATCGCTATCTTGCGCCACAGGGACTATTAATGCGCCCTCGCTATCAATGGCGATATTTTTGCTTCTCAAATCCTTAACCATATCATCAATAAATGGATGAGCATCGGACTCGCCCTTCCATTCATCGAAATGAACGCCGAGTGCGTCAAAATTCTTTTTCATTCCCACAATGGATACATCGATAAATTCGCGCCAAAGCTTAGTGTAGCTCTCATCACCATTTTGTAATTTATGGGTAGCCGCGCGCGCTAATGCCATTCGCGCCTTGTCTTCTTTACACGCATTTGATGCTTTGGGGTAAATCTCGGCAAGCATCTCCATCGTGATGTCACCGTCAAAATTCATTAGTTCAAGCTCGGAAAGGATCATGCCCATAGGGCTGCCCCAATCACCCATATGTACGTCTCCGATAGCGTTATAGCCTGCGTGCAGACACATACGGCGCAGGGAATCTCCAATAATAGAGCTGCGCAAATGCCCGACATGCATGGCTTTGGCGATATTTGGCCCGCCATAATCCAGCACAATATTCTGGCCTTGCTCAACTGAAGGAATGCCAAAGCGTACGTCTTTAAGCAAAGATTTCAGATGCTCGGTGATGTACGTGTCTGTCAGGGTTATATTGATAAAACCCGGGCCACCGATAGAAATATCTTCGAATATCTCGATATGTTTCACCTGATCAATAATATTTTGTGCAATTTCACGTGGGTTTTTACGCGCTATCTTTGCGCTAGGCATCGCTCCGTTACATTGAAACTGCGCAGCCTCTACCTGCCCTGACACCTGCACACGAGCATTTTCTTTTGGCAATTCCAACGCGCTAAAAGCTTGCTCCATAATTTCAGTTAATTTTTGTGCTAATGATGACATGGCTATCCCCTTAAAGCGCCGCCGCATTTATTGGCTACTGCGTCTATAACATTATTCATCAGCTCTTCCAATTGATCTTCTGTAAGTGTTGCGTCAATTGGTTGAATTGTAATATTAAGAGCAAGCGATTTATAGCCCTCTTCCACGCCTTTACCAGTATAGATATCAAATATTTCCGCTGCGATTATAAGTTTTTTATCCGCAGATTTTGCAGCGCGTAGCATATTGTCGGCATTAACATCTTCCTTAACGATAAATGCGAAATCACGGCTTAAAGGTTGGAGCGGTGATAACTTTAATAATGGTTTGGCTGTACCGCCTTTTTTACGCGGAGCAGGGATATTCTCCAAGAATACTTCAAAGCCTACAACTGCGCTTTTAATGCCAATTTCCTCTAAAATAGCAGGATGTATTTCACCAAATTGTGCAATTACATTTTTGCCCAAGCGCAAAACACCAGAACGCCCTGGGTGATAATAATCAGGCGCATCGCGTGAAATCTGAGCATTTGCAGCAGGCGCACCGCAAGCCGCCAAAACTGCCATAGCATCTGATTTAGCATCATAAGCATCGACGCTGCGCTCTTGCTCATCAGCCGCCCAATGACGCGTAGTCTTTTGCCCTGCCCGTATGCCAGCGGCAATTATATTTTGTCCATCAATATTGGCGGTTTTAAAAACAGGGCCAACTTCACAAAATGCGCTATTGGAAAAGCCACGCGCAACATTGCGCCCTGCCGCTTCTATCAAATTAGGCAATATAGACGGGCGCATTTGATTAAGCTCAGAGCTTATAGGATTACCAAGCGTTAGAGCAGAGTTGTCGTTTGATCCAAAGGATTTTGCCAAAGTTTTAGACATGAATGACCATGTCACACATTCATTCATACCAGCATTTGTCATTGCTGCGCGCGCCATGCGTGAGTTTTTTAAATTTCGGGTTTCTGCGGCGGATGTCACGGCATTTTTACTACGAACAGAAATCGGCTCAATTTTGCTATAGCCATGAATACGCACAATTTCCTCAACCAAATCAGGCTTGCCTTCAACATCTCCGCGCCATGAGGACGGCGTTACGCCGTAGTTATTACCGTTTTTTGATACTTTGAAACCAAGCTTTTGCAATATTTCTACTTGCTCGTCTTCTGCTATTTTAATGCCGCAAAGTTTTTCGGTGAAATCAGTGTCAAACTCTATTTCATGTTGCCATTTTGGCTCATCACCAGCTTTTACAAGCTCACTTATTTCGGTATTATCACTGCCGCAAAGCTCAAGGATAAGACGAGTAGCCATCTCGATACCGCCCTTGGCAAAGATAGGGTCAACGCCGCGCTCAAAACGATATCTTGCATCACTTTGTATTGCTATATCACGGCCTGTACGTGCAATGCGCGTTGGACTGAAATACGCACTTTCGACAAATACATTTACGGTGTCTTCGCTTACTGATGTTGATACCCCGCCAACAATCCCGCCAAGCCCGATAATGCCGCTATCATCTGTAATGGCAATCGCATTGTCTATAAGGGTATAGCTTTTATCATCAAGCGCATCTATTTTTTCGCCAGCCTTAGAGCTACGAACAATAATATTGCCTTGCAGCCTATCCGCGTCATAAACATGCAGTGGACGCGCCTGATCCATAGTCATTAGGCTAGTAATATCAACCAGCGCAGAAATAGGACGCAAGCCAATGGCTTTAAGCTGATTTTGCAACCATTGTGGAGACTCACCGTTTTTAACATTTTTAATTAACCGACCATAAAACAACTTACATCCGTCAGTATCTTCTATCTCTACATTTATTGGTGATTTAAAGCTTCCCTTGATTGCATCCTCATTTTGAGGCTTTAACGTGCCAATCCCCGCCGCAGCTAAATCACGCGCAATGCCGCGCACTCCTGCGCAATCGGCGCGGTTGGGGGTTAAGCAAATCTCTATAATCTTCTCATCAAGGCCATAAATATCGGTGATAGGCGTGCCGATCTCATATTTATCATCAATCTCAATAATGCCCTCATGCGCATCTGACAGGCACATTTCCTTTTCAGATACCATCATGCCATTTGACTCTACGCCGCGAATTTTGGTTTTCTTGAGCGTTACATCAAGGCCAGGGATATATGTTCCCGATGGCGCAAATATAACTTTCATGCCCGCTCTGGCATTTGGCGCACCACAAACAACTTGCGTAGTTCCGCTTTGCGTTTTTACAGTGCAGACTTGCAGCTTATCCGCGTCAGGATGCTTATTCGCACTTTCCACATATGCGACCTTAAATTCGGCAAATGCCTTGCCCTTATCCTCAAATTCCTCCAGCTCTAGCCCTATATCGGTTAGAGTCTGGCAAATTTCTTCGTCATTTGCATTCGTTTCAAGGTGGTTTTTAAGCCAGTTAACAGTAAAGCGCATAATATTATATCCATATTCTTTATTTCGCGTTGCTAATCTAAACGAAAAATACATGATTTTCCAAGGTTTTTCTTGTGTTTATAATTATTTATATGTTAGAATTTACCATATATAAAAATACTTAATAAAATCAGACCAATAAGGGTGCATTTAGTGGCAGAGCCAAAACCAGAAACCATAGATGAGGAAGCAAAGCAAAATACTGTTGAGCCAAAAGCCGAGACTATCGGTGATCGGGTAAAACAGAATTATGCTGGGGCAGAAGAGTTTTTGGCAGTGCATAAAGCTTTATACTCATCTGATAGAATACTGAGCGCAGATGAAATTGCCGATGGTGACGCGCTGCTTGCCCAAAGCAGTACCCTATTGCTTCAAAATAAAGCTTTAATCAATAATGGTAATTTTCATGAGGAAATAACAAAAGAGCTTACGGATAAAATTAATGGGGAAATTGCCAAAGCTCCTATAATGACCAATGATGAACAGCAAGCAACTATGGGGCGGCACCAATTTCTTTTGTTCATACAAAATATTACAGGTCTGGATTTTTCTGATCCAAAAGCTAAATTCGATGTATTTGATATATTTAATGCCGTTATGCATATGGGCA
>JAMONE010000105.1 GCA_027066695.1 Micavibrio sp.
ATAACGGTCTGATGCTGTATTAAAGACCGTTATGGAGAGGTTACTACGCCCCAAAGCTTTTTATCAAAAACTTTGAGTACACATTAAAATAGTAAATGAGATTCGTCAACAAATAGAAATAAAAAAGAAGTGATCTTTTAACTTTTTCGCGTTATACTTAAAGTTAGAAACTAAATTCTTATCCCGAACATGGGTGCTTTCAATGACAAAAACATATATCAAAAAACAATATTTATATCTGGCCTTAATTGCTGTAGCAACTACGTTTTCAACGTTTTCTTATGCATCTGATGAGGTTGTAGACATATTACCGCCTGTTACGGAGGCTTCTAATACGGATCAAGAGCTGTCTGTCGGCGTTGAGACGCACTCTGCAATAAGGATAACACCCGATAAATCAGAGCTTATTCGCCTTGATGAAAATGCTTCGAGCATTATTATAGGGAATCCAGCGCATGTAAATATTATAGCCGATTCGGCCAAAACTTTGGTTGTAATCCCTAGGTTGCCAGGGGCAACATATTTTACAGTTTTGGGCAAAAATGGCCAAATAATTATGCAGCGTCATGTTATTGTTGCTAGCCCGAAGAAAGATTACGTGCGGATAAAACGCATTTGTGCGGATGATGCAAAAAATTGTCAAAATACAAGTGTTTTTTACTGTCCTGATATGTGCCATGAAATAATACTTGGTGGATCAGAGGAGAGCGGCTCTATTGATGCTTCGTCAAGTGATGGTAATGACGGCTCGCCAGATATTGGCGTTTTAGATGAAACAGAGTAAATGAAATACAGGAATAAAATAATATTATGAGCATAAAAAAACTTACGCATTTTATGGTTTTGGTTATGGTTGCAGGGCAGTTAGCCGCGTGCCAAACAATTGAAGGGGATGCGCCGCAAACAAGCCTTAGCAAGCAGGAACGCTTGGACAATGCTATTGAAAGGGTGGCCGTGTCTGCATCGTTAAGGGGCTCTGCTAATGCAAAGCTGGTTGCGTTGGAAAAGCGTTATAAACGAAATAGCTCTAAGCCTGCATATGCGTTGAGATATGCTCGTGAATTACGCAAGACCAACCATCTAAATCTTGCTGCTACAATATTAGAGCCATTTGCGGATGCGCAAGATTCGTATAGGGGTGTAAAAACTGAAATGTCGATGATTGCACTTGGGCTTGGTAACTACGATTCTGCGGAAAATTACGCAAAGCAAGCGGTAATTCAAGATCCTATTGATTATGAAGCATATCAAAATCTTGGCATTGCTCTTGATGCTAAAGAAATGCATCCAGAAGCCGAACGCGCTTTTCGCAAGGGGCTTGAGAACTGGAAGGGTGATCCGACTACTATCATGAATAACCTTGCTCTCAACCTTGCTACACAGGGCTTTATTGATGAA
The DNA here is from genome assembly GCA_027066695.1 of Micavibrio sp. GTDB lineage: Bacteria > Pseudomonadota > Alphaproteobacteria > Micavibrionales > Micavibrionaceae > UBA1672. The sequence continues at coordinate 1,399 of JAMONE010000105.1, forward strand.
GCCATAGAGGTTTTGGAGCGTGCGAAGGCTCTTTCTCCTGATCGCATAGAAATTGAACGCAATCTACGAATTATCCGCACACTTAATGAGCGTTAAGCGTCAAGGCTAGGATTTGCTGTTGGTGTTTCAAGAAATTCCTCGCATTTTTCAAAGTGGTTTTCTAGCGTAAATGGCAGAGAAAAATTAGCTATCGGATGACCCATTCTCTCTAATGCATGGGTTTCATCAGCATCCATTTTATCAAGATTATCTTTTAGAGCTTTAGCTGAGTTTTTAAGATGCGCCGCTTGTTTATGCTGCGTTCCATGAGAATTTAATAAGGCCTGCATATGCCCATGGGCTCTTGCGCCTGTAAAATATAAGGAAATTTGTTCTTGAATTGCCGAAAACGCTTCTCTGCGATCTTTGGGAAGGGAGGCTACAAGGTCGCGAGCTTGCTCACCCAATTTATTGAATAGATAAACACTAAATAAAGGAGATTTATCTTTTAGATTTGCTTTATTGGCTTGATAATTATCATAAAGCTCTCCGATATCTAATAAATCAGAATTGAAAGATTGCTCAAACCATAATTTACCGTGTTTTTGTGCTGTATATTTTGTGGCAAAAAAATCGATTAGCATATTTTGTTCAAGATTAATTCGAGCTAAACGCTTTAAGTCTGGCGCATTTAAGGCGTTATCTCCTGTTTGCGCTGCTTTAAATATATTATTTAAGTTTTGTTCATCGTTCATTATTTATATCCTTTAATATTTTATAATTCTGAAGGGCTCGGCGGCCCCATTATCCCCATATGATCGGTAATATATTCTAAAAGCTTTTCATTAGTATAAACAAAGTTATGGTCATCGGGGTTTTCAGCGATAGATTCCAAAAATCTAGCGAAAAAAGAGTCGGGACGTTGGTCATAGATTTCTAAAAGCCTATCTTTAACTTCTATGGGTATAGTATCATCAATATAGTCATTATCTTCTTTGATAGCCCCATTATAATAAAGACTATTTAAAATCAAGCTTGCGCCTATGTTTTGATATAACGCATCATCATCTTCAAGCATTTTACGGGGAATATCATGTTTTAATGAAGAGCAAGCAAGAAGATATACAAAGAAATCTTTCATCCGCATGTCAAACGCGCCGCGGACAAGGCTCATATCATCTTCGGAGACAGGAGCTACGTG
>JAMONE010000106.1 GCA_027066695.1 Micavibrio sp.
ATTTTATGTCACCCCCTGCTTATTAATAATTTTCTTCTCCGCCAGCGTTTGGGGCGCGCTACAAAGAAAATTATTAATAAGCAGAAGATAGATTTAAATCAAATTACACAGTTCCTAGAACACTCCCCTATGAAAGAAATAATATTTCCTGTCAGCATGTTGTGTCTCCTGTAATCGTTTTCAACATTAACAATATGTTTGACCAAAGACGATCTTGTAACGATCCCAATATCAGTTGTCATGAGAATATATTCCACCCCTTCAAGCCATTCTTGTGAACGAGCCTCTTTTTATGGCGTTTATAATACCAGCTTCAGCAGCCTTCGAAGCATTAAGCTGTAGAGACCTTGCCTCATCCAGAACATCTTCTCTAACTGTTAAGTTAACTGGACGGCGCTTTGAAGTTTCCTGATGTGATTAAATATATATTATACTTAATCTCCTTTTATCTATAAGGATGCCCAAATATTACATGTGATGATATAGGTTATGGGAGAAAATACATAATTACGCATTAATGCCAAAAATATTATGTTATTATTCTATTGCAGAAATAATTATTAGATGTTAGATTACTTTCAATGAAGAATGTTTTATTCCTAATATGCGCTATTGCCCTTTTTTCTGCCAGCCTTGTGTCGGCAGCGCATGCGCATGTTGAAGAGCATAATGCTAATCAACAAATTGAATTAGGCATTGATCTGGACAACACAGACAGTGGAATGTCTTCTGATCCCTTATGTGATATGCATTGTCACAATCATATGAGCACAACAAACTTCATGCAAAAAGATCTTCCGAAAGTAACAGACGAACGTCTTTCTATGCTTTCAGATAATGTCGCATTTTCTTTCATTTACGGACTTAAACGCCCTCCTAGAATTTAGTTTCAGGGGTGAAGTGTATCTTGATTCAGGCTATATAAAACTACGAGTCCGTCTGAGCTGATTCTCCACAAACATCCCTTTATATTTTTGCATGTGAAAGCCATATTTTCGCCTGCACACTGTTTTTTATTGCCTTATAACAATCAAAGGAACATTTAAATGAGACAACAATTACGGCTATTAACATGTCTGACTGCTATAGGGCTTTCAGCTCCTGCCTTGGCTCAAGAGCAAGAGCAGATGTTACTACAAAAAACTGGCATAGAGAGTTTTATTAATCATATATGGGAGCTTAGCCCAGCTATTGGCGAATCTAATGCGCGTGTTACTGCCGCCGAGTCTGGACAGCGCGCCGCTTCAAAATGGGGGTATAACCCAGAGGTGGAATTTGAATTTGAAGATGTTGATGGTGAGGACAAAACCAAACTGTTCGGCATAAGCCAAACAATAGATTGGAGCGGTAAATTTATTTCATCGGGCAAAACGGCCTCCTTTGAGTTGCAAGCCGTAGAAGCGGATCGTGATGAAATTCGTCAAAATACTGCGTTGAATGTTCTTTCTAGCTTGGCGGACTACCGCGCGGCAAAAGATATTTACAACCTTGCTGTAGAGCGTTCAGGCTTGATGGAGCGATTTGCTACGCTTGCACGAAAAGGCTTTAAGGCTGGAGATATTGATCAGAGTGAAAAGAATTTGGCGCAGCTTGCCTTATCCGAGGCATTGATCGTGCAGGCAGATGCTGAAAATGCTTTGGCTGAAACGAAGCAAGCATTGGATTCCTCTATCGGTTTTCCATTAGATAACGGCTTTGCCCTGCCGAAATTACCTAGCACTTTGCCAGAGTTACCAGAAATATTGAATGAAGATCAAATTTTGATGGCACTCCCCCATTTGCGGGCTATGAGAAGCCGTGAAGAGGCTGCAAAAGCGGTTATTACAGGTGCGCAGAAAAACAGATTACCTGATCCCACTATTGGTATTATTGGCGGTCAGGATGCGGGCGCGGATATGATCGGATTTTCTGTTTCTGTGCCGCTTAATATTTTCAACACATATGGCGCGGAAGTGGATCAGGCAAAAGCAGACGCTATTGCGCAGGCTAAGGCTGGGCAGAATGCTTTTTATAGTGCGCAAACACGCCTTCAAGCAGCGCGCCGCTCTTATCAGCTTTCAAGTAGAGCGTGGGAGAACTGGCAAGAAAACGGGGCGCAAGCATTGGCCGAGCAAACTGATATTCTTGACCGTAAATTTAAAGTTGGTGATTTAAGTGCAACCGATTATCTGGTGCAGGTTGAACAAGCACTAGATACGCAAGTCGCAGCGGAAGAATTACACTCTAAGGTATGGAAATCATGGTTTGCATGGCTTGGCGCATCAGGAACAATTAATAAATGGATTCAAAATTTAGGAGAATAGATAAATGAAAAAATTAATACTTTTAAGCACAGTTGCAATATTTGCTATGTCATATCCCGTATTTGCGGAAGATGACGGGCATGGCCATGGGGAAGAAACACAAGCCGTATCTGAAGCTAATCATGATGGTCACGGAGATCATGGCGCAGAAGAAGCCACAAAAGATGATGGTCACGGAGATCATGACGATCATGGCGCAGAAGAAGCCACAAAAGATGATGGTCACGGAGATCATGACGATCATGGCGCAGAAGAAGCCACAAAAG
>JAMONE010000107.1 GCA_027066695.1 Micavibrio sp.
CCTTGATATGTTTGACATGAGCCAAGCGCAAAAGTTGAAACAACCATCATTAAAACTACTAATTTTTTCATCCACATCTACCTTTGTTACTGGATTGATATTTCTAACCTGACAGTATATACACTATAAAATAAATTCATAGATCAAAAAATATAGAGAATAAAATTATGAGCACACAGAAGAAAACAGAAAAAACACAGCAAGAACAAGAGCAACAACAACCATTCAACGCAGACGTAGCGCGTTTGCTAGATATTGTTGCGCACGCGCTCTATACTGATCACGATGTATTCCTGCGTGAGCTTATCTCTAACGCTGCTGATGCTTGTGATCGCCTGCGTTATGATTCTATTGCCAACCCAACGCTTATTGAAGATAATCCTGAATTTCGTATCTGCACCTATAAAGACTCGACCAACCGCACGGTAACAGTCGTTGATAACGGTATCGGCATGAGCAAGGAAGAGCTAACCGAAAATCTTGGCACTATTGCAAAGTCAGGTACAGCCGCACTTATGGAGCAAATGAAAGAAGCGCAAGGTGATGACAAGCTAAAGCTTATCGGGCAGTTTGGCGTTGGCTTTTACGCTAGTTATATGGTTGCTCATAAAATTGATGTGGTTAGCCGCAAAGCTGGCTCTGAGCAAGCATGGCTTTGGTCATCCGATGGCAAAAGCGGCTTTACAATTCGCGAAGCAAATGAAATTGAAATCGCCCGCCTTGACGGCAAGCGCGGTACAGCCATTACTCTTGAGATAAAAGACGAAGCCTGTGAGTTCCTTTTAGATCAAAAAATCACCCATACTGTTAAGGAATATTCCGACCATATCAGCGTTCCGATTTTTCTTGGCGCGCCAAGCGAGGTTGCAAAACACAAGGATGCGGAAGCGATCAACAGTACTTCTGCGCTTTGGATGCGCTCTAAAGATGATATAACATCAGATGAATATACAGATTTTTACAAACATCTGAGCGGCAGTATTGACGAGCCTGTAATGACTTCACACTGGAAAGCAGAAGGCGCAATTGAGTTTACCTCCCTGCTCTATGTTCCAACGCTGCGCCCATGGGATTTATTCGATCCATCACGTAAAAATTCTGTTAAGCTTTATGTTAGACGGATTTTCATCACAGATAAAATGGAAACCTTGATGTATCCGTGGTTGCGCTTTGTACGCGGAATTATTGACAGCGAGGATCTACCGCTAAATATCAGCCGTGAAACTCTACAATATAACCTTACAATCGAGAAAATCAAAAATGCCGTTGCTCGCAGAATACTAGGTGATCTTGATAAATTATCACGTAGCGATGAAGCTGGCTTTGCTGCATTTTGGAATCAATTCGGCCCCGCCCTAAAAGAAGGACTATATGACGCGCCCAACCATCAAGCTGCAATCTTGAAAGTCTGCCGCTTTTACTCCACCCATGATGATGGCGAGAAATTTACTACGCTCGAAGAATATGTTGAGCGCATGAAAGATGATCAGGAAAACATCTATTATATTAGCGGTGAAAACCTGCAAAGCATTAAAAATAGCCCACAAATTGAGGGCTTACGCTCACGCGGGCTTGAGGTGTTATTCTTCACTGATACCGTTGATGATTTTTGGCTACAAAATGTCCTTGATTATAAAGGCAAGCCATTTAAGTCAATAACAAAAGGTAACTTGGATCTTGGAAAATTCAAAGACAGCAAAGAAGAAGAAGAAAAATATGAAACACCAGAAGAAAATAATGATGAAATAAATAATTTTATCACCGCTATGCAAGAAATTTTAAAAGATAGCGTCCATAATATTTGTAAATCACAACGACTTACAAACTCCCCCGTATGCCTTGTTGCACCTGAAGAAGCTGTGGATATGCATATGGAAAAAGTCTTAAAAATCAATCAAAAATATCAAGGCAGCACAAAACCCGTACTTGAGATTAATGCCAACCACGAATTAATCAAAAAGCTGGCCGCATCATGCACTAAAGGCAATGATATAGAAGACGCAGCGCATCTATTGCTCGATCAAGCCAATATCATCCAAGGAAATTCAGTTGATGATCTAGCTGAATTCACCCGCAGAATGTCAGACTTTATGAGCAAAGCTATTTAGAGATCAGAGGTTAGTTACAATTTCCGTCATCAGTTACATTAGATGGTGGATTAAAATAACATCCCGGAGCAGGGCAAACGGCATCTATATACCTATCGCCATTATCTGCAACAACAATATAACCCACTTTAATTGGTGTGATAGAAGAGCAGCTCGTACTATCACGAAGCCCTAGGAAATTCATATAAGAATCCATTGCTCCCGAAGTTCCAGGGGCAGGATTTGCGCCATTATATGCACTATCCCATGTTGGCAAATCGGTTGGAATAAGTGCCACAAAAAGAGCCTGCAAGGCCGATAATGACGCCACCCCTTGCGGATAACCATGCTCGGCAACTTGACACGCATATCTAAGCACCTCATTACCATCACTTACATCAGGTAAATATTGCGTAACATCATTAGTATCCGAAGGAATGTCACATTGTTCATCCTTTGATCTGTAA
>JAMONE010000108.1 GCA_027066695.1 Micavibrio sp.
AAAAAACATTTGGGGCAATGAAAAAACTAAGAAGATCTTTGCCAGAAGGGGCGGTTATTGATGATTTATTCTACTGCAATTCTTAACGCAATCTACTATATAGTAATTTCGATTTAAAATAAGACATCCACCTTTTCCGTCATTACACGGTTTATCCGTGTAACCCATGGATTACAACATTCGCTGGAATAACAATTTTGTACTATTATTAACCTAAACTACTATATTTTTCAAAATTCCGCGTGTTTTATTATATTCCCAAAGGAAATTAAAGCGTTTCTTAGATTTTGGTAGTAGCAATATTGGAAAATATAATAAGCTCATAATCATGAATTTGATTAATGTTTTTATCGGACGGCCAAAAATCATAGGCCTGTTTTTAAATGAAGCTTGGCGCACGATAACTATTCCTAGACCGTATCTTTCTGCCCGACTTAACATCCATTTTTCATCAAAATATTTCTTTGGAATAAAATGGTGAATGACAGGTTTGTGCGTTCGGTAAGCGCGTGCGCCGTTCTCTACCAAAGTTGTACAAAACAAAATGTCATCACCCATAGCAAACTGAGCAATATCTTTGCTAGGTCCTAGCTTTTTATTACTTATATAGGTTTTATCTTTTAAAATATTAGTTCTAAAAGCTGAATTTCCTCCTGAAATTAAAAAAGGTTTAACTTCCCCTTCTGGCCTATCATCATTTAGCGCATATAAAACCCCTAATTTTCCCAAATCTAAATATTTTTTAATCCATGATGGAGGTTCTTTTTCCCAGTCAGGCTTAATTGTGCCGCCTAAAATATCAAATTCAGGATGTTCTTCAAATTCTTGTAAATAAGCCTCAATCCAATTAGGAGCGGGGCGCATGTCATCATCTGTTAAAATGAGTATATCACCTTCAATATATTTGAATCCAGCATCAATGGCAAAAGCTTTTCCCTGCCTTGTTTCTTTATGTATTTCTAATGGTAGCTTATCAATGTATGACTCAAGGATTTGCTGGGTGTTATCTGTGCTGTTATTGTTCATAGCGACAATTTTCCAAAATTTTTGATCTAATGTCATATCGCAAAGCGCATCCATCATGCGTGGTAAAGTTTTAGCACCGTTATATGTAGAAAAAATTATAGTGGCTTTAATTGTCATAGCACTTACCTTGCGTTGTTGTATGTATAAATAGCCTTGTAAAATACATGGCAAAAACATATATTTACGCCTGTCTACTATATATATAATAATTTAAAGAAATATAAGTAAATTATGCATTTTAATTTGATTTGGGTGTTTTTAGAGAAATTTGGCTCATCATTTCTATCAATAGGTGTTTTTTTTATCTATGCCCATATTCTTAAGCCATATGATATGGGCGTTATTATAATTGTTTTGTCTGTTACTCAATTCTTGGCAATTCTTATTAGTACGTTTTTTGAAGATGCTATTGTTCAAATAGAGAAGCTAACCGACGACCATATAAATACGGCGTTTTTTTGCGCTATAGTTATGTCATTGATATCTATGGCATGTATTTTATTTGGTTTTTATTATATTGGCTATAGCCCTGATAATTATAATATTTTGGCATTAGTCAGCTTTGCTAGCCTTGAGATTTTATTCACCAATATTTGTGTTGTCTATGTCGCGCAGCTTCGCCGCTCTGGTGATTTTAAGCTGCTTGCTCTGCGGGTTATTGTTGGGCGCATTGGCGGGTCTTTGCTTGGTGTTTCTGCTGTGTTATATGGGCTTGGCGCGTGGTCCATTATTATCCAAAGCGTAGTAACTATGGCTTTGCAGGCAGCTATACTAATATTTGCAGTAAAGGAAATCCCAAAGCTGGGATGTAAAATACCAATTGTAAAATATTTCTTTTCGTTTGGATCATTAATCGCCATAAACCGCTTGAGCTGGGACTTATCTGTCAGAGCTATGCCTATAATTGCAGGAATAACACTAGGGACGGCGGCTTCTGGCCATATAGCTTTTGCATGGCGCATTGTTGATTTATTTAAAGGTGCAATATCCAGTGGATTGATGAATTACTTGCTGCCGCATTTTTCCCGTATGCAAAAATCAAGAGACCTTATGGCTAAAGAGTTTATATCATCTACATCTATCATAGCCTTTGTTATAACATCTATATTTTTAGGACTGATAGTTGTTGCTCCTCTTATCGTTACAACGATATTTGCAGAAAAATGGTATGCATCTGTGCCATTGATACAATTATATTGCATTAGTGCCTTGATTGGATGCTATAGAATGCCAGTTAATATTTCTTTTACTGCTTGCGGATGTCCAGGAAAAATGCTGATTCATGGGCTGGTTGTTACAGCTATTTTGATTCTGCTTTTATATGTAATGGGGTATATGGGGCTTTGGGTGTTTGGCTCTGCATTCATTTTTAGCTCACTTATACTTACACCAATAAGCATTCATTTTATCAAGGGATTATTAGGTTTAAGCTGGTGGCAGCAACTAAAGCCTGTATTTTATTATTCTATACCAGGTTATTCTATGGGGGCGATTCTTGCGTTAAGCCAGAA
>JAMONE010000109.1 GCA_027066695.1 Micavibrio sp.
AACAAAACTACTTAATAAAACTGTAAAACTGCATGGCAAAGATAGAGTTTTAGAAGATATTTCTACTAGATGCCGATGGTACAGAGATAATTTTAATTCAATTTCTCAATTACGAAACACGCTTAATAATAAAGATAACGCATTCGAACACGGGCATTTAAATGCATTAGAAAACACATTAAGTGCTCTTGTACCAAAAGAAAAACGCAAAAAAGATTACTCTCATTTTTCTAAAGCCCCTAAAACAGAGCCAACAACTGATGATTACGATATTTAAACCAAACGCCCCTGCTCAACCGCAGCGGTTATGAATGAGATAAACAGTGGATGCGGGTCGAAGGGTTTTGATTTTAGTTCGGGGTGGAATTGTACGCCTATGAACCATGGGTGGTCTTCGTATTCCACGATTTCAGGAAGCTTTCCATCGGGTGACATGCCAGAGAATTTTAGGCCGCCCTTCTCTAATTGCTCGATATAATTAGTATTGACCTCATATCTATGTCTATGGCGTTCGCTAATCTCTAACGAGTCGTAAATATCGGCCACTTTCGTCCCCTCTTTAAGAACAGCAGGATACGCCCCAAGGCGCATTGTTCCGCCAAGATCACCATTATCATCGCGCAGCTCTTTGCTGTCGCCCCTAGCCCATTCACTCATAATACCAACGACAGGGATCTTGCAACGAGCAAACTCGCTAGAGCCTGCTCCCTCAATACCACATAAATTACGCGCAGCCTCAATCACAGCCATTTGCATTCCGTAACAAATACCGAAATACGGGATTTTCTTCTCGCGCGCATACTGGGCAGCAAGTATCTTACCCTCTACACCGCGATCACCAAAACCGCCAGGTACAAGAATACCATTAACGCCATCCAGATAAAGCTCAGGATCTTCACTTTCAAAAATCTCGGCTTCTATAAATTTGAGATTAACCTTAACTTTATTTGAAATACCGCCATGGATAAGAGCCTCATTCAACGATTTATAACTATCAGCCAGATTAGTATATTTGCCGACAATCGCAATTGTGACCTCACCCTCTGGAGCTTTGATATTTTGGACAATGTTTTCCCAAACTGATAAATCAATATCGCTTTCATGCTCCATTCTAAAGCTATCTAAAACTTGTGTATCAAGCCCTTGTGCATGATAGGTTAGCGGCACTTCATAGATGGAAGAAACATCCAAAGCGGGTATAACTTTTTCCTCATCGAGGTTACAAAACAGCGCTATTTTACGGCGTTCATCATGGTCAATCTCACGATCTGCGCGACATAGCAATATATCAGGACGTATGCCATAGCTCATAAGCTCTTTAACTGAATGCTGGGTTGGCTTGGTCTTAAGCTCTCCCGCCGCAGGAATATAGGGCAGCAAAGTCACGTGGATAAACACCGCACGTTTTGAGCCGACTTCATTGCTAAACTGGCGAATAGCCTCTAAGAATGGCAAGCTTTCAATATCGCCAACAGTACCGCCAATTTCGCATAAAACAAAATCTGTACCGCCATCTTTTTCACGGATAAAATCTTTAATCTCGTTTGTGATATGCGGGATAACTTGAATAGTTGCACCGAGATATGCACCTTTACGCTCACGCGCTAGCACGCTTGTATAAATACGTCCCGTTGTTGTGTTATCGGTAGCTTTCGCTGGAACAGCCGTGAAGCGTTCGTAATGCCCGAAATCAAGATCAGTTTCCGCGCCATCGTCAGTAACAAAAACCTCACCATGCTGGAATGGGCTCATAGTACCAGGGTCAACATTAAGATATGGATCAAGCTTACACAGGCGGACGCTATAGCCTCTGATTTGCAGTAATGCGCCAAGCGAAGCGGAGGCAAGGCCTTTTCCTAATGAGGAAACTACGCCACCCGTAATGAATATAAATTTTGTTGTCATTTTCTACTCTATTGGCGCGGTTGGTGCTAATGGCTCAATTGATGGCATTGCTTCTGGTGGTGTATATGTAATTCCTACAGGCGCGGAGATGTCATTTTCTATAGGGGCTTCAATAGTTGACGCATCAATATTTTCTAAAATACCTGCATTATCACGACTATTGCCACTGGCCAAAACAGCAAGACTTAATGATGTTACGAAAAAGCCAGCTGCGCAGATACCCGTCATTTTAGTAAGTGCATTTGCTGTTCCTTTTGCCGAAGCAAGGTTACCAAGACCACCGCCACTGCCGCCGCCAATACCAAGGCCACCGCCCTCTGATCGTTGAAGCAAGACAAGGCCGATAATCGACAGAGCTAAAATAAGGTGAATTACAAGAACAACTGATTCCATAGCTTTAATACTTTTTCTTTTTACATGTATAATTTCGCGTGACTATAAAGTTAATTCTTGCTCGCAGCAAGCCCAATTTTCACAAATGCTTCAGCATCAAGGCTAGCTCCCCCAATTAAGCCACCATCAACATTGGGCGTGGATAGAAGCTCTTGCGCATTTTCAGGCTTCATTGAGCCACCATATAAGATACGTATATTTTCCGAACTTTTAATGCGCTCACTAAGTTTA
>JAMONE010000110.1 GCA_027066695.1 Micavibrio sp.
CACATATATGCGCTCGGCGATGCTTTGGGCGGTGTTGTCTTTCTTGCTAAAATCAGGGCTATCAAAAACCTTTGATATTATCATCGCGGTTTTTTGCCACTCATTATTTACTACGGATAGGATTATATTATCGAGATTATCGCTCATGCTGCTTCCTCGTCTTCTTTTTCAGGGTTTGCCGCGACGTAATCGCGTACATCTTGAGTAATTTTCATGCTGCAAAATTTAGGGCCGCACATGGAGCAGAAATTGGCGTGTTTTGCGCCTTCGGCTGGCAAAGTCTCGTCATGGAACGCTCGCGCAGTGTCGGGGTCTAGCCCGATATTGAACTGGTCTTCCCAGCGAAACTCAAACCGAGCCTTGCTCATCGCGTCATCGCGGAACTGCGCCCCCGCATGTCCCTTCGCCAGATCAGCGGCGTGAGCGGCGATCTTATAAGTAATAACACCAACCTTCACATCATCGCGATTAGGCAAGCCCAAATGCTCCTTTGGTGTGACATAGCAAAGCATCGCGCAGCCATACCAGCCAATTTGCGCTGCCCCTATACCGCTAGTGATATGGTCGTAACCTGGCGCAATATCAGTGGTAAGCGGGCCAAGCGTATAAAACGGAGCTTCGCCGCAAGTCTCTAATTGCTTGTCCATATTCTCTTTAATCAAGTGCATAGGCACATGCCCTGGCCCTTCGATAATTGTTTGAACATCGTGCTTCCACGCGATTTTTGTTAGCTCGCCTAGCGTTTCTAATTCGGCAAATTGCGCTCTATCATTCGCATCGGCAATAGATCCAGGGCGCAGTCCATCACCAAGTGAAAACGACACGTCATAGGCTTTCATAATCTCGCAAATATCTTCAAAATGAGTGTAGAGGAAGCTCTCACGGCCATGGGTCATCATCCATTTCGCCATGATAGAGCCACCGCGCGAGACTATGCCCGTCAGGCGATCGTTCGTCAGGCGAATATAAGGCAGGCGCACGCCCGCATGAATGGTGAAGTAATCCACCCCTTGCTGCGCTTGCTCGATTAAAGTATCGCGGAAAACTTCCCAGTTTAAATCCTCTGCCACGCCGCCGACTTTTTCAAGCGCGTGATACATCGGCACTGTGCCAATCGGCACGGGTGAGTTACGGATAATCCATTCGCGCGTATCGTGAATATCTTTGCCCGTCGATAAATCCATCACCGTGTCAGAGCCATGGCGGATAGACCAAACCATCTTATCGACTTCCTCACCAATAGAAGATGTCACCGCGGAGTTACCGATATTAGCGTTAATCTTGACAAGGAAATTGCGCCCGATAATCATCGGCTCTAGCTCTGTGTGGTTGATGTTGGCGGGGATAACTGCTCGCCCGCGCGCAACCTCGTCACGGACAAATTCGGGAGTGATAAATTCAGGCAGATTTGCGCCGAAGCTCTGCCCGTCTTTGGAGTAGCTATGCACTTCCTCACGGCGTTGATTTTCGCGCACCGCGATATACTCCATCTCGGGCGTTATGATGCCTTTGCGGGCATAATGCATTTGAGAAACATTTGCGCCTGATTTTGCTCGTAGAGGTTTTTCGGGAGAAGCAGGGAATATCTCGTGATTAACGCTACGGCTTTCAAGCTGCGCTTGCGTTTTATAGCCGTTATCAACTGGCTTTACCGCTCGCCCAGCAACATATTCCACGTCTGCCCTCTCAAGCACCCACTTAAGGCGCGTCTTAGGCAGCCCGCGCATAATATCCAGCTTGTAATTATCATCCGTATAAGCCCCCGAAGTATCATAAACGGTGAGGCTCTCGCCATTACTAAGCCCGATCTCACGCATAGGAACTTTTAGCTCACCCACATATATTTTCTTCGATGCTGGCAATGCGCCGCTAGTTACATGCGTTGTTGATGGGCAAATGCCCGCTTTTTCTTGTGTCATATCTTATACCTTACATATAATAAGTTTGTGGGTTCATATCACGGATTTCAAGGGTAGCAGAGCATTCTTCTGGCGCACGCGCGGCATAATCATTCATTATTTGATATAGCGGATCACCGAATGTTTTCTTGGTAGCAAGATCGCGCCCCTCAAGTATAAGCAATGTTAAATGCATCATATAACCGCTTAGCCCTTTATCGCCAACAACCACATGATTACAAGCAATAGCGCGAGATTTAATGCGCGCGCTATCTATGCCTTGCTCGGCTAGCTTATTATGCAGATCGGATATCAGAGCGGGAATCTCTATAATTCCCTCAAGGTTTTTGGAGTATTCAACAATAATATGCGGCATATTGCGCCCTTCCCTTTATATATAGAATGTTCTGCAAAAGCTAAGTGGTAAGACTAGAGGTTGTCAAGCGACTATAAAGAAATTATAACCTTGGTGTAAAGTTTAATATTGTAAAGGTACTTATGATGAAAAAGCGTTTAATAAGATGGGTAATATTAATAGCAATAGGTTTTGGCATTGGCTCGGCTATTGGGGCTTTTCAAGATAAAAATGAGCAAAGCAAGCAAGAGATA
>JAMONE010000111.1 GCA_027066695.1 Micavibrio sp.
TAAAACTAATAAAAATGATAGAAAATAGATAGATTTGTACATAACACAGTTTCCCTAATAATTTCATAATTCAATTTAAGATTGATATTACTTTCAATCTTCAACACACGGATTAGTGAAACATTATGACAGGGAAAATTATATTGCAAGTAAAAAATGCAATTTGCATCATTTGAAATACAAAAATAGTGGAAATATGGTATTTTTAGGGGTTTTTGAGATACAAAAAATTATTTATTAAACCCAAAACTTAATATGGTTGTGCAATAATCAGGGTCATCAGAGGTCTTTTTTGAGACAATATCCCACCCCTTAAAAATATCTTCGTGAATAGGTTTGTTATAAATCAAAATAGATTTTTTTGAATATTTTTGAATATTTTTACGTACTTGGTCAATAATTATATTGTCAGCAGGGTTATAGAGAAATATAACATTAGTCTCTTTAAAATCTTTGTAGTTTATCATATCTCCTAGATGTAAATTAACATCCATAATGTCGCAGATTTTAAGATTTTTTTCTGCAATATCAATAAAATCAGGATAGTAATCAACTCCAACATAATCATCATAATCATATTGCATTCCTGCAATGCAAAGCACTTTTCCTTTGCCGCAGCCCAAGTCGTAAAAGCCAGCATCATTAGTATTTATTAATTTAGAAACCTTAGATAATGCATCTTCTATTTCACTGGTTGCCGCTGCTCTATATCGTACACCATGTTTGATGTTTATTGGTTTTGTTTTAAAATTTTTCTTTTCCAGCCAACTTGACGTATCTGTTCCAAGTTTAATATCGAAAGCAACACTATCCTCTATATAACTCAAAATCTTAGAAAACCCCCCGTTTTTAAAAAGAAATTCTAAATGCTGGATATTGTGGTCCGTTGTCATAGGCTACATGCTTTCTGTAGCTGGGGAATTATCCCATGCCAAATTAAATAGCTTTCTAAAGCTTTGTGACCATCCATCACTTTCAATAATATTTATACGAACATCGTTGTCATCAAATGCAATTAAAGCTAGTTTATTACCATATGCATAGAAAGATTGGTCATTAAAATATTCTGGCAAAACATAACGATATTCTGCAATGTCTGAGGCGATAAAAAAAGTATCACTATGTTCAATAAGGATTTTAAACGTAAAGTTACCTAACTTAGACATCATTTTGCTATGTTTTTCATAGAGGGGTTCTGTCATCCATTTGATCCAATTACGCTCATCAACATTTGATACGCAAATTTCTCCACCCTGTCTCTTTGTGACTTCATAAACATCATTCATAAAGGCTATAAAACCATGACGCCCATATAGTTTTTGTATATCTTCAAGGGGTTTAATTGATACACCATTATTTTCTAAAAACACAATTCTATTATTTTCAAAAAACGCGGTAAGTTTATCCATACTTTTTGTTGTAAATTCTAATTCACCTTGGTCATATTTACGTAAATTGGCTCTTGTAATACCCACTTTTTCGGATAAATCTTTTTGTGTTATTCCTAGAAGACCGCATGCGCCTCTAATTTGTTCTGGTGACATTTGTTTTTTTCCTTATTTTTTAAGACATTTAATAGCTGTAATCCCTTATAATTACAAGGATTTTATAAGAAATATAGATATTACTTGAAAGTTAAATATTTTTATTATAGCATTAAAACACTAGCAATGTTAATGCATGGTTGTAACAAATGACCGAAATAAGCGGCTTGCTAGTGTGTGGGACACTTCCATTATTTAGAGGTAAAACTTTAAGGGGAGTGCAAGAATTGAGTAAAATAAAATATCAAAACCTCATGCTCTTAATGGCAGGGGTTCTTTTGTCTGTATTGCCAATAGGCAATTTCCAAAAATCATATGCTGCTTCACAAAATGAATGCGCGATCTGGCTGTGCTTGCCCGGAGGATTTCCTTCGGGGTGCGGCGCTGCATATGGCGCAATGATTGATCGTATTAAAAGCAGAAAATCACCCCTTCCAAATTTTAGTTCCTGTTCCACTGAGGGTAGTGGGAAATATGTCATGGGCTACGAGCAATTCGAGCCATGTAAAGATGGATTTGCGCAAAGGCAGAAAAATAATGGTGTGGATGTAACGGGTATGCTTTGTTTTAATACCAATTCTATATGTGATAGCTGGCGCAGAGGTAATCGTGTCTACGTCCCCCCTGGATTGGATTGTATTTCATATGATGCTATCCGAAGACCAAAGCCGTATTTTGTAGAAATGTGGGCGAACGATGCGCATATCGGAAAATTCTTTTATCAATAGGAAGTAAGTTATGCCACGTTTTGTTTTATTATTAGGAATATGTGTAGTGCTTTTAGCTTCACCTGCTAACGCGGATGTTTTTGAATTTAAAGCCGGTGGCGAGGTTATTAAGCATATTGCACCTGATTACAGACAAAAAGCAGGTCTATCAAAACCTGTATATTATGCCCCTAAACTAACGGCTAAGCACAAAGAAAAGTATAAAAAGTATATTGTAAACGCTTCT
>JAMONE010000112.1 GCA_027066695.1 Micavibrio sp.
CGTCAAAGCTTTCCAAAATACGTATCTCTTTAGCGTTGGTGTTAGAAAGCTCGCGAACGCGGCAAAGCGAATTTGAGCCCTCTAGCTGCTTACGCAAAATACCAGGTAGAAACCGCCCTAACCCATTGATTTCAACCGCTATTGCTGGTAAATGAAATTTTTTGGTAAGGCCAGCAACTATGCGTGTTTGCTGCGCGGCTTCATCTTCCGAGGAGGTGCGATCAATCTTTATATATTCCATATGTTGCAGATAGAAATTACCATGCGCATCGCTAAAAACCACGGCAACGACGCTGTCATCACCATTTGCACTGCCAAAAGCAGGATCCCACCAGCATGATGCGCTAACCATTTGGATGTTACCTATATGTAGCTGGTTAAGGATCTTACAATAGGTCAGTTCATCATCATGAAATTGCAGCAAATCAGGGTCAAGCCGTCCTTCCATGATGTTTACAGCCTTTAACATCATTTGGCTGGCAAACTTATTAGGGCCAGTGTCACGCTTGATTTGGGCGATGTTCTTATCGGAATAACGCTCTGGCCAAAGGATATTGCCCTCCTCATCCAAAATCGGCAGTGACAAGCGTTTAAACTCATCAAGAAACACTTGCTCCTCGCCGATTTCAATACGCGCAATATCCGCATAGATCGAGTAATAATGATGCGGAGTACCAACATAAAGCTGCGTTCCATCTGCGGTTAAAACATAGCTCATCTCGCTAAGACGAGTGCGCAAATCCTCGCGCTTTTGCGAGCTATCGCAGGTATTTGGAACTTCTACATCATCGCAAATCACTATATCAGCGCGGCTTCCCGTGATATTAGAGCTTACGCCCTTTGCCATCATTGAGGGGTCACGTTGCTCTAATATACGCTTTACAGTGAAGCGATCTGATGCCCATTGCTCGGCATTTGCGGGCTTCATATTGCTGGTTAGGGGGTGATGCTCTATGATGCGCTTAACATTGCGCACCATCTTTTTGGCCAGCGTGAAATCCGCAGCCAGCACCAAAATCCGTAAATTCGGATCACGATATAGCAGCCACCCGCAAAACAGCCCGACAAGCGTGCTTTTACCTGCCGAACGAAACGCCATAAGCAACAAACGCTTATCACCCTTTTTCCAGCTCTCCTCCAGCCACTGCGCCATTTGCAGATGTAATTGCGGAGTAGCCATATTCTGCCGCTGATTCCACAAAACAAGAAACAGCTTGAAATCCGCTGATTCAATCGCGTATTTACTCATGATATTCTCCTAAATTAGGTAATAAAAAACCCGCTCATATGGCGGGTTAATGTGATTGATATTATAATTTGCTCTGTAGAATTATGATGGGCATATATCAAGATTATTATCGCTCATATGCTCTTCAAAAGCAGGCTCTTCGATAATATCTGCATCGACAAGCTCATCTATAACGTAATTTATAGCATCGTCAGTATAGTCGGCTAAATTCTTATCTTCGCACAATGTTTCATTTATTGTTGTTAAAGATGTGAGCGCAGCAGAGGAGCTTTCATCCTCTTCCAAACATTGATTTAACACAGTTAATGTCACTGCGCTAAAAATAACAACAGGAAACACCCATGAGGGTATTTTTCTATCTTCGTAAAACAGTTTAAAACCATCGCGCACAAAACTACCCCTGCAAAATACTCATTGAGTAAAAATATTACAACACGTTAGCAAATATGTCAAAATTAAACATTGCTACGCCCACCAAGCTCGCCTTGAGCCGTCTCAATCAGGCCAAGCAAAACATTATGCTCATTTTGATTATCAAATTCGCTATCAGGTAAATCCGCTAGTTTTGCAAGCTTTAACAGCAGCTCAATATGAGCGAGCGCAACCTTACATGCTCCATGGTGATCTTTAAATTCTTTGGTATCTTTAAATTCTTGTTTTGAAAATTCCCTATATGAGGAAATAGCATTTTTCATAGCTTTTGGCAAAAAATGCGCTATTTGCTTACGTGTACGTGTTTCAATTCCAATCATAATAATTCCTTTTATTTAGTTATAACTACAGATGCTTACTCACAATATACCACTGGCCGCCATCACTAACGACGGTAATCGCGCTGTACTGGCTGTTCAAAGGCTGGGCGTAGTTATCAGGGCCGCTTGCTCCTTGCTCGGTTACGCTAATCACATTGCTAGAGCTATCGGTTTTCTTGATAGTAATGATGCGCCCTATTGACTCCGCTGCATTTGCGGGGGGAAGACGCGCCGTCATTGCTCCGCCAAAGCTGGAGAGCAAATAGACATCAACGGCCATATCAATATCATAAGTGCCGCTGCCATCGAAATAGCGCGTATTACCAGCCGAGCGGTTAGAGGCTATAACAAACCACTCCGCGCCGTTAGAAACCGCCATAACATAGTCATTTTCCGCGCCGAGGAAGAAATCCTTACCATCCGCGCCAAGGCCTGCTCCGCTTTCCGTAACAGTTATAACATTAGACGAGCTATCAGTTTTTTTCACAACCATC
>JAMONE010000113.1 GCA_027066695.1 Micavibrio sp.
TTTTTGCTGCGCTATAATCTCACTAGGAGGTGCATCAACAGCTTTTGCGTATGCAACATTACACCATATTATTTTTTGATTTTCATCTCTAATCCATATTGGGTGAGGCAGCGCGTCCAGTGATTCCTGCAAATCATCAATATCATTTCTTAAATTTCTATGTTCTTCTTCGAATATATCGTTGGCTGAGTTTAATTCAGTAATATCTTCTAACCAAAGTATATAGAAGTTATCTGATCCACTTAAATCTTCTCCGCGTGTTCCTGATAATTTAAATATTTTGGTTTCAGCGCGGTTTTGCACATTTATTGTGAAAGCAAGCCCATCGCTTGTCAGGCGGTTAAACAGCCCCTCAAGCCCCGCCGAATCTTCGGGAGATAAGCGGTTTTGTATATCAACAATATTCTCTATTTGCTTTAAGCCTAGCGCATCACAAAACCCACGGCTATATACGATAGAGCCATCCATAGCCCAGCCGCAATATTCCCCTGGAACAGCAGAAAGAAACGCTTCTAAGCGCGATTTTTCCGCACGCAAAGCCGTATTAGAGCCAAATGCACCAAGAAAATCAAATAACCGTAATTTTTTATTTTGATCTACCACAATGGAAATGATTCTAATCGTGAAATAGCATCAAAGACAAGAGCAAAGATAAAATGAACACACATAATATAGCTACTTGAATAATTTTTTGCTTAAACTATGAAAAGAAAAGCATCTTCGACTTGATTGAGGATCTACCTAACATATTGATATTTATGGATCTCCTCTTTCGAGGAGATGCTATGGTTAGGTTGTAGGGGGTTTTTAAGCAAGTTTTGCGTAAGGGTTCTATATTTTACTATAAGACTAGCCACTATTGAAACCAGCATCAAGAATACAGGCCACAATCGAAATTTTAGAGCGCGATCAAAATATTCGTGTTCCCCTTGACTCTTGCATTGGGTGAACAAGCAGATGAAAAAAGGCTGCATGATTTGCTTGACGGCTCTGATTATGCGCCAGAAAAACTGGATGACAGTGAAATTGCCTTTGCACAAAAAATTGTCCGTAAAACTGTTGCCAGATCAACGTGATCATGGTAATAGATTTTGCTCTTTATCGTTTTTTTAAAATATTAATCACTTAATTTATAAATGGAGAAAAATATGAAAATACTACATAGGGCAATCTTTTGTAGCGTTATGCTGTTGTCGTTTGTTTCTGCTTCGATCAGCTATGCACAGGAAGAAGCGATAAACAAACAAATTAATGCTTTGGGGCAAGATACTGTTTTTCAAGAGTCTTGGCAGAGTATGTCCAAGGTTATTGAAGGAATGAATGTTGGCCTTAGTAAAATGTCCACCAAGGATAGATTTGCATTAATCACTGATATTCGTCAGTATAATGCTAATTTCCCAAAAAGCACTGGTAGGTTGCAAGCTCAAATATTGATTGAGCGCATTAGCGCAATGTCTGGTGTGACGCAAAGGGATATCGATGGTATTTTGAATGGCCGTGATGGTTTAATTGAACGTCATCCGATTTTGAGAGATGTATCGCCAGCGATGATTGGGCAGGCTCTCTTCGCTTTTAAAAACAAAGGGATAGAATATAACCTTCGTCCGCTTGAGGATGATCCAAACTCTGATCCAGAAGATACATGTAATGCAGAATGTGAGGCATGCATGCATGAGTGCTATGAAATTGCGCGTAAAGAGATTAATAGACTCGGCCTTGATAAATTTGTTGACCTCATAATGGAGCCCTCTATAAAATCATTTATTTCGTGGTTCTTGCTTCCTGTTAATATTCATGAAATTCAAGAAGATGCTGTTGATTGCAGCAAGGCTTGTAAAGATTGGGGCCCTGGTTATGATTGTCAAAGCGATGCGGACTGTGAAGAGGGTAAGTATTGTCACAAGTCATTAGGGAATCCAGTAAATCGTTGTTACAGCAAGAAACATGATGGCTGGATGTGTACAGGAGATCGGAAATGTGAATCTGGTTGCTGTAAATTCCACTTTCCATCAAGCCCAGTTACACTTGTTTGCCGTCCGGCGGATAAATGTAACTAATTGGCGGATTTAATATTTTGATAAAAAAAAGGGGGGCATGAAGTGCTCCCCTTTTTCTTGTATTTGAATATCTCCTATTTCCAATTGCACCACGCTCACACAGCACAAAATTGGGTGAAATGTTTAGTAGACGCCTGCCCCGCTCATACTGATAGGCATCAGGATAATTCTTTATGTCTTGAGCTAAAGCATCCATATCTATTTTTGTGGCAGGTTTATTGCGGGTAGGTTTGGGCTTAATGTCACTAATTCAGCGCGTTACACTCGCAATACCAACGCAAAAACGCGTCGCTACTTGCGCAATTGCCCTCAATTTATCCGAGCTTGGTTATATGGGAATTATATCACGTCCAATAATTAGCTAATATAGTAGATTGCGTTAAGAATTGCA
>JAMONE010000114.1 GCA_027066695.1 Micavibrio sp.
CTCCTCTTTCGAGGAGATGCTGTAAAGAGACGAGGAGATGCTGTAAGGGGGGATGAGGAGATGCTGTAAAGGGATGAGGAGATGCTGTAAAGGGATGAGGAAGTGCTGCAAAGAGAATAGGCGATGCCGCAAGGGGATGAAGATTCCTATATAAATCCAAATCGAATAATGAGCTCATGCCGCTTCATCCAGTAATTTATCCGCTGCGGCTCTAGCTTCGGGGGTTATATCCGCGCCTGACAGCATGCGAGCAATTTCTTCGCAACGACCATCACGGCTATCAAGGACAATGATATCTGTTTTGGCGCATTTATCACCGCTTTTTCGCACAACCCAATGATTATCCGCGCGCGCAGCAACCTGCGGAGAATGAGTAACGACCAGCACTTGCTTTTCAACGGCAAGGCGAGCTAATCTCTCACCAACTGCGTCCGCCGTCGCCCCGCCAATACCAGTATCAACCTCATCGAAAATAAAACTATGCGTACTGCCTACTCCAGCAATTATAACCTTCAAAGCCAGCATAAAACGTGACATTTCACCGCCAGATGCAATTTTATGAATTGAGCCAGCTTGCGCTCCGGGATTTGTAGAGACTAAAAACCTGACGCGATCCATACCATTCGCGCCCCACTCCACCTCATCCAGCGGCTTTACCTCTGTAACAAAACGCGCCTTTTCAAGCTTTAGCGGCACAAGTTCCTTTTGCACAAGCTTATTAAGCTTTAGTGCTATGACCTTACGTTTATCACTAATTTTTTGAGCCTTTTTGATATAAGCACTGCGCAGCTTTTCACAAAGATTCTTTTGCTTGGCCAGCTCCTCATCACTATTTTCAATCAAAGCTAGCTGTTTTTCAATTTTATCTTGAATATCAGGCAGCTCATCGACATCGCAATTATGCTTACGTGCTTGAGTTCTAAGGGCATAGAGGCGATCATCTATTTCCTCCAAATTAGCATCGCTTTCTTGCAAACTCACCGAAAAGGATTGTATGGCTGCGATAGCCTCGGAAATTTCAGATGATGCGCGGGTTAAGGCTGATATAATATCATCAAGATCATCACCAGCCTTATCTGATATTTTATCCAATTCCGACCAAGCCTGACTTACGGGATCATGCTCCCCGTTTAACAATGCATGGGCGCAATTTAATGCTTCAAATACGTTATCACGATATTTCAAACGCTCGCGCAGAGATGACAGCTCCGCCGCTTCGCCTTGTTTAGGGGCTAGCTTATTCAAATCATCAAGAGAAAGCCTTAGATATTCCTCCTCCTCGCATGCAATGACAGACATCTTTTGTAGCTGATCTAGCGCAAGCTCACTTGATTTCCAAGTATCCCACAAATTTGAAAGATCATCGTCAATGCCCGCATAAAGATCAAGCATAGCGCGGTGAGTTTGCGGATTTAACAAGCCTTGGGTTTCGAACTGCCCGTGAATTTCGACCATGGAATCGCCGATTTGTTTTAGTAAGCCGATGCTAACGGGATGGTCATTAATGTAAGCGCGGCTTTTTCCTGTTGCATAAACAACGCGCCTTAATAGCAAGATATCGCCATCAAGCATTATATCCGAAATCTTTAATATGCTGTGAACATTGTGATTATTTTCAATTTGGAAGCTAGCGGTAACGCTGGCAAAATCTGTTCCATTGCGTACTAAACCAATATCTGCGCGCATACCTAATGCCAGCCCGAGAGAATCGAGTAATATAGATTTACCTGCGCCAGTCTCACCAGTTAATGCGCATAAACCCTGCTTAAAGGTAATGGTAAGCTGATCAATCAAAACAACGTTTTTAATACTCAGACTGACCAGCATAAGATATTCCCCTATTATTAATCAGGCTTTAACAGGGAATCAAATGTGCGCTCAAACATACCGCGATCATCCATAATTTTCTGGCGCTGCTTATCATCAAGCAAAGCGTAAGAACGTTCATACCATTTACTACCAGGGTAATTATGGCCAAGAACGGCTGCGACTTGCAAAGCCTCAGAGCGTAAGCCCAATGTCATATAGGCCTCAACCAAACGGTGCAGTGCTTCTGCAACATGACTAGTTGTTTGGAAATTCACAACAACCGAACGAAAACGATTAATAGCCGCATTTACATGGCCACGATTAAGATAGTAGCGTCCAACGTCCATTTCCTTACCTGCCAAATGATCGAAAGTCAGATCACGCTTTAGCGTGGCATCGCGCGTATATTCACTGTTTGGAAAGCGATTAATAAGCGCGTTCAGTGCTTTAACAGCTTCAATTGTCATTTCCTGATCGCGGCGCACATCGGATATTTGTTCATAAAAACACAAGGCCTTTAGATAATGAGCATAATCCACATCTTTTGCGCCTGGGTGAAGCTGGATATAGCGATCTAGTGAAACCACAGCCTCGTTATAACGCTGCGCGAGATAAGATGAATAA
>JAMONE010000115.1 GCA_027066695.1 Micavibrio sp.
TTACTATACGCAATTGTCTGCGTGCTCATTCTTTTTACCCCTTCACAGGTAATCAATAAAGAAGCTATATTTCATATTAGAGAGGGCTAGGTCAATGGTAAATTTTATTAGAACCTGCGAAAACTACTATTTTCTTCCAATTATCAATAGTTTCATATACTATAATAATGTTTTCAACTAAAAAAGTAATTGATTATGTTAGATACGCTAGCGGGATATGTCGATAAAGCTGTTGGTGCTTTCAATAAAATGAATGGAAAAGTTCAGCTTGATGAATTGTTGGATAAGCATGAAATAGAGTCATTGGATGAGGGCGAGATAGATATTATTCCTTTGGGATGTCGCAAAAATAATGGAACAGGTCTATTATGGAAGTCTGTTGAAGAATGTCAAATTGAAGCATCTCGTAAAGCCAATAATATAGAAATTAATTTTCGCTCAAGGGTTGCGATGTCCCTTGTTGGGTCAAGCGAATTTTATACAGCCTTAACATTAAAAGGGACTATTTACGATAATGGTTGGGTTAATGTAACAGAGATTTCAGAAGTTACGGGTTGGGAAACAAATAAAGAAGGTAAGAGAGTTCAGGTTCGTCAAGATATAGGTAATATGTCAGGTTATTATTCTTTACTGGAAAATAAAAGAAGTGATTTAAAAATGGCTAAAGAAGCTGTAGCTTCTTTAAGGGATGATGTTGCAGGTGTTGCAGGTCTTGGCTATATAGTCAATGCTCTTACAGATCAACCTCAGCTTGAAAAAATACCACTTGAAGACCTTGATACACTACCCTCTGATTTTTTTGAAATTAGTGCAAAACAACTGGAAGCTGCGCAAGAAAAGCTAAAGGAAACTTATGATCCAGACGGGTGGAACAGAAGCCTGAGTCATAAGTCATTGTTTGAGCCTGAATAATAATTAGGTTTGTATTGTATTTCTGTGCGCTTAATTTTAAAGTTTAGCTATGGATGAATTATTTTCTTTAAATAATAATGTGGAGCAGCTTGACAGACCAATGGCTGATATTTTGCGCCCTGACATCCTTGATGATGTAGTTGGGCAGGAGCATTTATTAGCGGATAACGGTGCATTGCGGCGCATGGTGGATGCACATGCATTGTCCTCGCTCATATTATGGGGGCCACCAGGTTGCGGAAAGACGACAATCGCGCGAATCTTGGCGGGTCATAGTGATTTACATTTCGAGCAGCTTTCGGCAATTTTCTCTGGCGTGGCTGATTTGCGTAAGGTTTTTGAGGGCGCAAAGATCAGGAAAGCCAATGGCAAAGGAACGTTGCTGTTTGTTGATGAGATTCACAGATTTAACAAATCCCAGCAAGATGCCTTCCTGCCCGTGATGGAAGACGGAACGATTACCTTGATTGGCGCAACAACAGAAAATCCGTCTTTTGAGCTGAATGCCGCGTTGCTTAGCCGCGCACAGGTGTTTGTGCTAAAGCCTATTGATGAGCATGGCTTAGAGGTTTTGCTAAAACGCATCGAGGAACGGCAAGGGCTAGCGTTGCCCTGTGATGAGGCTGCGCGTGAGCTGCTTAAGAGCATGGCAGATGGTGACGGGCGTTATCTACTTTCTATGGCAGAGCAGATTTTTGCGCAGGTTGATCCCCGTTTTCACGGGGATGCTAAAGGGGGACGTGGGGATGCTAAAGGAGAAGAAAGGGATGCTAATATAAATAATGCCAACACCAATAATAGCATCTCCTCGAAAGAGGAGATCCACAGCCACTACCTCAATAGCCAAGCCCTGCTGCAAATGCTGCAACGTCGCGCTCCGCTCTATGATAAGGGCAATGATGCACATTTTAACCTTATATCCGCATTTCACAAAGCATTGCGTGGCAGTGATGTAGATGGTGCGCTTTACTGGATGGCGCGAATGTTAGATGCGGGAGAAAATCCTGAATATATCTTGCGGCGCATGACTTGCGTGGCTAGTGAGGATATATCAATGGCCGACCCGCAAGCTTTGCAAGTGGTGATGGCCGCGTGGCAAGCTTATGAGCGTTTGGGCTTACCCGAGGGGGAGCTAGCCATGGCGCAAGCCTGCGTGCATTTGGCAACCGCGCCGAAATCAAATGCTAGCTATATGGCTCTAAAAGCGGCAAAGAGGGCGGCTAAGGAAACGGGATCATTAATGCCGCCAAAACATGCAATGAACGCGCCAACCAAGCTTATGAAGGCGCAGGGCTATAATTTGGGCTATCAATATGATCATGACACGCCAGAGGGCTTTAGCGGGCAAAGCTACTTCCCTGATGACTTGCCCCGTCAAGAATTCTATAAACCAGTAGAGCGAGGCTTTGAGCGAGATATCAAGAAACGCCTTGATTATTGGAAAGGATTAAGAAATAAATCTTTATAGGTCTTAACCTAAGACAGACTATAAAAGAGCAACATAGTC